>JAHDFW010000081.1:7485-16608 GCA_020627945.1 Cytophagales bacterium | reverse complement strand
TGCTTTATTTATGGTTAAAGCCAGCCCCTCCGGTTGAAACTGAACCTAAAGCAAAAACTGAACAAAACGACACTTCAGCAAAAGCTGTAAATAATAGTAGCTCATCTGTTGAAAACGAAGTGGTTCTATCCGATTCAATTCAGAATTTGATAAACCAACAAAAATATGGTGTGTTTTCATCTGCTATTAACGAAGCAGATCAAGGCACCAATACCGATCTTGACCTTAAAAACCTTTCCCTTTCATTCTCTTCGAAAGGAGCAACACTTAAGAGAGCTGAACTTAAACAATATAAAACGTTTGATCAGCAACCTCTTATTTTAATTGACGAAGGTAATTTCTCATCAAATATTAAGTTCAAAACTTCAAGTAATAAAGATATTGCTCTTAATGATCTTACCTTCAAACTGAAGTCTAAGTCAGGAACTGAAGATTCAACGGTACTTGTATTTGCTGCAAACCTTGGTAATGGTCAATCAGTTGAGAGAGTATACAATATTGTGGATAGCAAGTATATTGTAGATGAGTCCATCAAATTTAATGGCATTTCTAGCAAAATTGACGGTAATACCATTCAATGGGATGCTGAATTGGATCAAAATAGATTAGAAAAGTCTATTCGTGAAAGTGAAAGAAGAACTATAATCAACTATTTAGCTCAAGACGATTTTAGCGATTTTACCGTTTCTTCAAACGAAATGAAGGATGAGGTTCTGCAAGACGTTAAGTGGCTTTCTTTTAAGCAATCATTTTTTACGGTAGGTTTTGTTTCGATGGATTCTACTTGGAAAAACGTAACAGTTAGAGGAAAAATTCTTGATCAGGATACTACCAAAATCAAACATATGGCCTTATCTACTGCTGTACCTATCAGTAGTCTAGCAAGTGCCAATGGATTTAAGACAAGAATGTATATAGGTCCAAATATGTATGATGAGCTTCCTATGGTTGCACCTGAGTTCGAAAGAAACGTAGATTTTGGGTGGCCTGTATTCAAGGAGGTGAACAAATACATGATCTACCCTCTTTTTAAACTGTTGCACTCTTTTATTGGCAACTATGGTCTAATCATCTTTATTCTGGCATTTGTTGTAAAAACAATTCTTTTACCTTTAACCTACCGTTCTCATATTAGTACTGCTAAAATGAAGGTTCTTAAACCTGAAATGGACGAAATAGATGAGAAGTACAAGGACGACCAACAAAAAGGACAGATGGAGAAGCTAAGTCTTCAACGTCAATTTGGTGTAAGTCCATTAGCAGGATGTATTCCTTTACTCTTGCAAATGCCTATTACGTTAGCAATGTTTAGATTGTTCCCGAACTTATTAGAGTTGAGACAACAATCTTTCTTATGGGCAACCGACTTATCATCATATGATACCATTTGGAGTTGGACTGGAGGAGACTTCTTCCCTATTAGTTATCTAGAAGGACATATTAGTGGATTCACTTTGATGATGACTGCGGCAACAATGTTAACTACCGTATTTAACAGTCAGATGACTGCTACTACTCAGTCTCAACCTGGGATGAAGTATATGATGTACATCATGCCATTATTCTTCTTCTTTATTCTTAACTCTTATGCTTCTGGTTTAGCATGGTACTACTTTGTGTCTACTGCTATTCAAATCATAACAATGATTGCCATCCGTAAATTTGTTGATGAGGACAAGATTCGAGAAAAACTTGACGCCAATAGGGTTAAGAATGCGAACAAAAAGAAGTCTTCGTTCCAAAACACTTTAAGCGATGCTCTTAAGAAGCAACAGGATAAACAAAAGCAGATAGATCAAAAAAGAAAAAAGAAATAGTGACTGGGATTTGGTACAGTTATTGAATTATACAGCTTGGAACAAGAGAACAGTAGAGTTATGAAAAAAATATTATATGTGTTAATGGCCATAGGGTTGGTTTTCACGGGTTGTAAGAAAGGAGAAAAAACAGCAGATGCATCTACAGAGAGCACTCCTGTTCAAAGTAAAGAATCAACTCCAGTAATTGTTTTTGAAAAGACTCCTTGCTATGGTACTTGCCCAAATTACACGGCTAGTATTTATAAATCTGGACTAGTTGTCTTCGAAGGTAAACGCTTTGTAGACTTAATAGGAGAATACAAATTCAATTTAGGAGAAGACTGGGTTAAATTAACCATTAACAAATCCAAGGATATCAACTTCTTTGAAATGGAAGATCGATATGATGGTAATGTAACAGATTTACCAAGTACCTATACTACGATCAACTGGAAAGGAGAATCTAAAAAAATAAAAGCTAGATACGAAATTCCACAGGGACTTAAAGATTTTAATTTATTCATCCATAATAGCATAATGAAACAAGTTGAAGCTAATGGTGATAAAATGAAGCGATATAAGGAACAACAAAACGTAAAAATGAACCAAAGAGAGAAAAAACCTCTTCCTGTATATCAACCACGTTAATCAGTAATATCCGAGATTAGTAGATTAAATTTAGCTTGTCTAATCTCGTAAATCTTTTATATTTGCATAAGGTCCAATTCGGACCTTTTTGTTTCTAAAAACAATTCAACTAAACACGCAAATATGAATATTACTTTTTACGGTCACTCCTGCTTTATGATTGAAGTTGATGGCACAAAATTATTGTTAGATCCATTTATTTCTCCTAATCCAAAAGCTTCTCATATAAACATTTCAGACCTTAAACCAGATTACATCTTAATTACTCATGGTCATGTAGATCATGTAGCTGATGCAAAAACCATTGCAGATCATTCAGGTGCTACCCTAGTTTCTAACTTTGAAATCGCAAGTTGGTTTGAGAACAAAGGAGTTAAAGAATGTATTGGAATGAATACTGGTGGTAACCTTAAAATGAATTTTGGCAGAATCAAAATGGTAAACGCTATTCATTCCAGTGTGTTACCAGATGGCGCTTATGGAGGAAATCCAGTTGGTTTCGTTATTCAATCAGCCAACAAAACGGTTTATTACGCGGGAGATACAGCACTTACAATGGATATGAAGCTTATTGCAGAAGAGTTTAATATTGATGCAGCATTCTTCCCTATTGGTGATCATTTCACAATGAACATTGATGATGCGGTTCGTGGAGCAAACATGGTGAATACAAGTACTATTATTGGGATGCATTTCGATACGTTCCCGCCAATTGAAATTGATCATCAGGCAGCAGAAACTAGTGCTAGTACAGCTGGCAAAAAATTAATATTACCTGAAATTGGTAATACCATCAAAATTTAGATTGTTAGACGAAAAAATCGTGTATTTTTGAAGCCCCGAATTATCTCCTAAACAATAAAGGTCGGATATTCGGTTATGTAAATTACTAATATTGAACTCTTTACAACCAGAATGGGAAAAATAATAGCAATAGCGAATCAGAAAGGTGGAGTTGGGAAAACAACTACTTCGATAAACCTTGCGGCAAGTTTAGCTGCATTGGAATACAAAACCTTAGTAGTAGATGCTGATCCTCAAGCAAATGCCACCTCTGGTTTAGGATTCGATCCAAACGAAATTGAAAATAGCATTTATGAGTGCATGATTGGTGCTTGTGAAGTAGCAGATTCGATATTACATACGGATTTGGATTATTTGCACTTGTTACCGTCTCACATTGACCTTGTAGGTGCGGAAGTAGAAATGATCAATTTGGAAGATCGCGAAATAAAAATGAAGGAAGCTCTGGGAGTTATTACAGATTCATATGATTATGTAATAATTGACTGCTCCCCTTCTCTAGGTTTAATCACGGTTAACTCCTTGGTTGCTGCAGATTCAGTTCTTATACCAGTTCAGTGCGAGTTTTATGCTTTGGAAGGTTTAGGTAAACTTCTTAACACTATAAAGATCATACAGTCGCGTCTTAACGAAAATCTTCAAATTGAAGGTCTACTTATGACTATGTATGATGTTCGTTTAAGATTATCTAATCAGGTTGTAGAAGATGTAAGACAACATTTCAAACAATTGGCATTTGATACAATAATCCCACGTAACATTAAGTTAAGTGAATCACCGAGTTTTGGTAAACCTGTGATTACACATGATGTTGAAAGCAAGGGCGCAAAATCATATTTGAATCTTGCTAAGGAGATTATTAAAAGAAATTCTTAACGGTTTACGTTGAACTTGAAGTAAATTTAAAATAAGGTCGGAAGGGAAATAGATATGGCAACACCAAAAAGAAAAAACGCGTTAGGTAAGGGACTTGGAGCTTTGCTTCAAAGTGGTGATTTGGCAGACGTAAAAAACAAAGAGCCAAAAGAAGTCAATACGAATACTATTGCAGAAATTCCAATAGATCAAATTGAAACTAACCCTTTTCAACCTCGTACAGAGTTTGATCAAGAGGCATTAAAAGAATTAGCCGAGTCTATTAAGGTTCAAGGAATAATTCAACCGATTACAGTTCGTATTGTAAGTAAAAATAAATTTCAGTTAATTTCTGGTGAGCGTAGAACACAGGCTTCCAAAATTGCTGGTTTAAAATCTATCCCTGCATACATTCGTAAGGCCAATGACCAGCAAATGCTGGAAATGGGACTTATTGAGAATATTCAACGTGAAGACTTAAATGCTATGGAAATTGCATTTAGTTACCAACGATTGATTTCTGAGTGTGACCTTAAACAAGAGGATTTAGGAGATCGTGTAGGTAAAAAGAGAAGTTCGGTAACGAATTATCTACGCTTATTAAAGCTTCCTCCTGACATTCAAATTGGAGTACGTGATAATGTTATTTCGTTTGGTCATGCGAGAGCCTTACTTAGTTTGGAAAGTGTTGAAAATCAACTTGCTTTTTACAAGAAGATTATCACCGAAGCTATGTCGGTTCGTAAATTGGAGGATTTGATTCGTGCTTCAGGTGATACTAAAGCCAAAAAGAAAGCTACTAAAGCTGATACTCCACAAAATGAGGATATAAAGAGACTTACTTCTCAACTTTCTTCTCATTTTGGAACTAAGATTAATGTAAAAGCAAATACTGCGGGTAAAGGAGAGATTAAAATTCCTTTTTTGTCAGTAGATGATCTAAATCGAATTCTAGATATTCTGGAAGTTAAACTTTGATTCGACCAATACTCATAGCGGTTTTCCTAGCTGCACTCTTTGTCAATTTTGAACATGTAGCGGCTCAAGATACAAGAACTGATTCGACAGTTGTTGACAGCACTTCCGAAACTATTGTTAAAGAGAAAAAAGTTAAGTCTGAAGGCCATTCTCCTAGAAAGGCGCTAATTTACTCTGCCGTATTACCAGGTCTTGGTCAAGCGTACAATCGTAAATACTGGAAAATCCCAATAATTTACGGCTTAGGTGGATTTACTCTTTATCAAGTAAGACAAAGTCATGTTGACTATGTCCTTTTTAAAGATGCTTATCAAAGAACACAAGACTCCATACCTTTGGACGATCTTCTTCCTGAATTAGAAGCTAGGAGAAAGACTCAAGAAAACTTATTTAAAAACTTTAGAGATCAAGCAAGAACAAACCGCGACATGTTTATTGTTTATACTGGAGTAGTTTATATGTTAAATTTAGTAGATGCCGTAGTAGATGCTCACCTCAAGGAATTTGATCTAACAGATGATTTAACGTTAGAAGTACAACCGACCATTCTTAGAACACAAAACAGATTTCGAAGAGGTCAAGCTGGTCTCCTACTCACCTTACATTTCTAACCTGCTAAGATACTAATATGAATATTGCATTAATTGGATACGGCAAAATGGGAAAGGCAATAGAGCAAATTGCTTTGGATAAGGGTGATCAAATTTCTCATAAAATTAACCGTACGGAGCAGCTTAGTATCCTTTTGGACAACAGACCAGATGTTGCAATTGAATTCTCCAATCCAGATTCTGGGTATGAAAACATTAAATTCTGTGTTGAAAATCAAATTCCCGTTGTATCTGGTACAACCGGTTGGTTAGATCGTTACAACGATATTCTTGAGTTGTGCGAAAATAAAAAAGGTACTTTTTTCTATGCTTCTAACTTTAGTGTTGGAGTAAATATCTTTTTTAAGTTAAACGAACAACTGGCTAAAGTGATGAACAACTTCAACGAGTACGATGTAAAAATGGAGGAAATCCATCATACGCAAAAGTTGGATGCTCCTAGTGGTACAGCTATTACTCTGGCAGAAGGAATAATCAATAACATTAATGCTAAATCTAAATGGGAAAATGAGTCTACGCTTGCGGGTGAAGATGTTCAGATAATTTCCAAAAGAATAGAAAATGTGCCTGGCACACATACGATAATGTATAACAGTAGCGTTGATACCATTGAAATTAAACATGAAGCCCACAACCGTACAGGATTTGCATCTGGTGCACATTTGGCAGCACGTTTTATTAAAGACAAAACAGGCGTTTATAACATGGACGACCTATTAAAAATATAACACAATTAAATAACTAAACATCAACTAATCTTTTAAAATCGAATGGCTTTTCTCTTAACATATTGGGCACTTTCTGTGTTCTTGTCATTGAATCTAATAGCAGGATACAAGCTTTATGAAAAAGCTGGACTTAAAAAGTCTGATGCATTTGTTCCTGTATTAAATTTCTTGAAAGCTCTTGAAATGACTGGTAAACCTAAATGGCATGCGGCTCTTTTATTGATACCAGTTATAAACTTTTTTGTATTTATCTCGCTAGTGGTTGATATTGCGCGTTGCTTTGGCAAAAGAGACACCAAAGACCATGCTTTCGCAATGCTTTTACCTCCAGTATTTCTTTATATGCTTGGAAACGATGAAAGTGTGGAATTTCAAGCTAAAGTTCAGGATTTGGATAAAATCAAAAAATCATCTACTCGTGAGTGGACAGATGCTATTTTATTCGCAATTTATGCTGCCACGTTAGTTAGATGGGCCACATTTGAAGCTTACACAATCCCTACACCTTCTATGGAAGGATCTTTAATGGTTGGAGATTATTTATTTGTGAGCAAGTTGCATTATGGAGCACGTACTCCTAAAACTCCGTTACAGTTACCTTTTACACATCAAAGAATAGAGACTCTTGATATGAAAACCTATTTGGATTGGATTCAACTACCACAATATAGGCTCCCTGGTTTTTCAGAAGTTCAACGATTCGATGCTGTAGTATTTAATGTACCTAAAGAAGGTGATGGACCTGAAAAACACCCAGTTGACCTTAAAACCAATTATATTAAAAGTTGTGTTGGGCTTCCTGGAGATGTACTTCAAGTTGAAGATCAGGTATTATCAATTAATGGAGAGGTAGCACCACTTCCTGAAAATGCGCAACATAGATATAGTGTAACTCTCAAAAATAATATGTCGCTTGAGAAGGTACAAAAAGAGTTTGAACTTAGTAATGACAACATTCAAGGCATAGAGTCTATCGGAGTTTATTTGATTGACCTTACTCAAGAACAAGTTCAAAAAATAGAAAAACACAGTAATGTTGTAAAGGTGGAGTTATTTAAAAGTCCTAAAAACTTTACTCACCCAGGAACTTACCCTAACTCTGTGTTTAAAAAGTCTCTATATGCTTGGAATGCAGATTTCTACGGTCCATTAACCATTCCTGCAGAGGGAATGACCATTGAACTAAATCAAGACAACATCATTCGTTATTTCGAAATTATCAGCAAGTATGAAGGTAATGAGAAAGTGGAGATCAAAGGAAATAGTTTATTGATTGATGGTGAAGCTGCTAAAGAATATACATTTAAGCAGAACTACTATTTCATGATGGGTGACAATAGAAACAACTCTCTGGATTCCCGTTTTTGGGGATTTGTCCCTGAAGATCATGTTGTTGGTAAGGCCGTATTTATCTGGCTTTCGATAGAAAATAATAGTCAAAAAGGCTTCTTCTCAAGAATCAGGTGGAGTAGATTATTCAACTTTGTTGGATAAACGCTAACCAAAATAGAATTAAAAAAGCCCTGGTGATAAACATCAGGGCTTTTTCGTTATTTATCAATTCTATAACAATGGTTTAAGAAACCTCGAAATCTGAGTTAATGGAATGTTCAAATTCCCAGATCTCCAAAATCTGATCAACATGAACTAAATATGGTTCATAAATAGGATTAGTTGACACCAATAACAACTGTCCGCTTTCATCTATTCTGTTGTAAATCAGTTTAAACACAATACCATCGTCCTTAGTCAAAATTACATGAGGAATTCCATCTCTAATATGTGTCCAATTCTCAACGTATTTACCCGTTACCCAATAACCATCCTTTAGAGGAGGCATTGAATCACCACTTATTTGAAAGGTTCTGAATGTTCCTGTTTTACCTAAAAACGGCAACTGAAACTTAGACAACAAACCTACAAACTGTGGATCAGAGTAACCTGTAGTGTATCCAGCTTTTGCCTTCTCGGGAACCAGCTCTATATTTTCTTTTTCTTCTTCATCAACTGTAATGGCTAAGACTCTCAAGTCTTTTCCAGAAGGATCTGAAGAGCGTTCCATTTCGCTCAATTTACTTTCTTGAACTTCCGAGATATCCCCTTTTAACAACACATCAGTACTTATTCCAAAATATTCTGAGATTTTAACCAACATCTCAAAACCAGGTTCAGCAACCTCATTTTCATATCCACTCAACGTTGACCTTGGAATCCCTAAAGTAAATGCCATCTCATCTTGAGAACGCCCTTTTCGCTTACGCAAAAACTTGATATTAGAAGCAAAATGTACAACCATAAGATTATTATTTAGTCGCAATATGATTATTTTATAATCTTTTTACAAGAAATAGTCAAAATATTTTTAGATTGCGTAAGACTTAATAAGAACATCATGATTCAAATAAAATCATCAAACCTTAAATATCTAAAGGATCTCGCTAAAAACAATAACCGCGAATGGTTCAATGAAAATAAAGAGCGTTATGAAGTTGAATTAGAACATATGCGAGCATTCGCTGATGAACTTCTGTACGAAATGAATCAAAACGATGATATTGAAACTCCTAATGGTAAGAAAAGTCTACAAAGAATCTATCGAGATGTTCGATTTTCAAAAGACAAATCTCCTTATAAAAAACATTGGGGCGGAGGTATTAGACGTGCTACTAAATGGCGCAGAGGTGGATATTATTTTCATAT
>JAHDFW010000081.1:0-7385 GCA_020627945.1 Cytophagales bacterium | reverse complement strand
GACACTTTTCAAGCTATGAGACCATTTTTAAATTACATGAGTGATATCTTAACTACGGACCTCAACGGTGAAGTTCTTTAGTAATAAAAAGTTACTTATTGCGATAAGTATTATTCCGCAATTGATTCTATTCAATTCTGGAATACTTAGTCCGAAATTTATTGAAAGCTCCTACTCTACTGGGTTCTATCCATATATTTCACGATTATTGAGGTGGTTATTTCATTGGAGCGACAAATCAATCGGTGAAAAGATAGCGTTGTATGTTCCTTTTATAATCGCTGGATTATGCATTTATAAATTTGTAAAACAACTAAAATCAAAAGATCGTAACGTTAAACAATACTTGCTTAAACTTCTTCTTAATCTTGGTGTCGGTTTATCTACATTATATATGATTTTCATGTTGGTCTGGGGATTTAACTATCATAGAGTTTCCATAGACCAGCAATTTGGGCTCAGAAAAGCTCCAAGACCTACAAGTGAGCTTATTGTTTTATGTGATACTTTAATTGAACGTTGTAATACACTGAGAGAACAAGTCAATCCTTATGAACCTGGGTATGAGTTCGACTATGGACAAGTAGCTACTGAAATTTTAGCGCTATATCAACAATTTGATTCTACCAGATACAGCAATCTAGGTAGTCCTAAATGTGTAAAGGAGGTTCATCACCCTTATGTAATGGCTACGCTTAGTATAGGCGGTATTTACTTCCCTTTTACGGGAGAGGCTAATGTAAACCAAGCTGCTCCAACCCATGAACTTCCGTTTACCATGGCACATGAAATTGGACATCAGGCAGGTTATGCACGTGAAGATGAGGCAAACTTTATTGCATTTTTAGTATGTAGGAATAGTCAAAATCCATTAATCCAATATTCTGCTTATCGTGCGGCTGTAAAGTACTCTATGGGTATGTTGATAGAATACGACGAAGATGCTTTTCATTACCTTAGAGAAAAATATTCGAGCAAATTAAATGACGATGTTTATCGAAGCCTTGGTTATTGGCAACAATATGATGGTCCAATGGCTGATTATTCCAGCGATATCAACGATCTTTATCTAAAAGTTAACAGTCAGGATGAAGGAGTTGACAGCTATGGGTTAATAGTAGACCTGCTCTTGGCTGAACGTGAACGTCCAATTACAAATACCAGCCCAAAGTAAATTCTATGAGTCAACCACAATTATTCAAAAAAGTAAAGCGTTTGTTTTGGTTGCTAAAGCACTTCAAAATCCCCTTGATTGGGTATGCAAACCCTAAAATAATTCACTTGGATGAGAAAGAAATTAGAGTGAAAATAAAATTACGAAGAAGAACCAAAAATCATTTAAACTCAATGTACTTTGGAGCTTTGGCAATTGGAGCAGATGTTGTTGCAGGGGTTCATGCCTTTTATTTCGGAGACAAATACAACAAAAAAGTCTCTTTTGCCTTCAAAGGTATGGAATGTGAATTTATCAAAAGAGCTGAAACCGATGTGATCTTCGTGATGAATCAAGGTGAATTAATCGAAAAGGCCATTCAAGAATCTTCTAAAACAGGAGAACGTATAAATCAACCCGTTGAGGTCACAGTATTTAATGTTGACCAAGAAGTTGTAGCCACATTCAAGATGATCTCTTCTGTTAAATGTAAGTAACCATTTACATTCTTCACTCTTGCAATTTTAAAAGATGAAGATTTTTCACTAAACTTGTTAGAGAATCAATTAGTTAACTTTATAATTCTATCATAATGGCTGATTCAAAAACTTATGAAAATGAGGATATTATAATCCATTGGAATCCAGATGTATGTATTCATGCAGGAGAATGTGTGCGTAATGCCAAAGCTGTATTTCGCCCAAAAGAAAGACCTTGGGTGCAAATGGAAAATGGTTCCTCACAAGAAATTATGAATGCTATCGACAAATGCCCATCTGGTGCTCTAAAGTATGAAAAAAAATAGTTACTTAACATCCCTATTAATTGCTTGTGGACTTTTGTGTTCAGGGCAGCTAGCGGGGCAAGATACGTTTTCAATTGTTGCGGCGGACTCTGCGACTGGTGAAGTAGGAAGTGCAGGTGCATCTTGTATTGATGCAAGTTGGTTTGCACCTAAAGGGGCTCATATCATTAGTGTAATTGAACCTGGTGTAGGTTCGGTTAACTGTCAGGCTTCTTTGGTTTTACCTAATAAATCAACAGCAGAAAGTAGACTAAAAGCTGGCGACAATGCTTACCAAATTATCAAGTATACTACTGAGAATGACATTGATTCTGATTCTACAATTCGTCAATATGGAGCGGTTACAATAGATACTACAGGTAAGGTTGAGACTCATGCATTCACTGGTGATAGCTGTTTGGATTACAAAAGCCATATTATTGGACCTAACTACACTATTCAGGGAAATATCTTATCTGGACAACCTATTCTGGACTCTATGGAAGCTCGATTCTTAAATACTCAAGGTTCTTTAGCAGACAAACTAATGGCCGCTTTACAAGGAGCAAATATTCCTGGGGCTGATACAAGGTGCTTAAGTGAAGGTAGATCTTCTCAGTCTGCATTTATCCGATTGGCTAAGCCTAATGATTTTCCGGGTAACTTATACATGGATTTAGCTACATACAACGTGTTTAATCAAGGGGAACCCATAGATGCATTACAGGACCTTTATGATAATTTTGTACCTGACACTACTACTAACACTAGTATTGAAGAAGAAACAAAGTTTACACCTAAGATAACTATTGCTAATGGTGAAATTCAAATTCAAGACACTTACGATGAAGTTAGCCATATTCAATTAACCAATTCCCTTGGGCAAATCGTACATAAAGGTAAAGAACTTAAATTCCGCCCAAACTTAGAAAATGGAGTTTATTACCTAAGCGTAGAGTATGTAAGATATCGATACATATATAAAAGTTCGATTCATTACCAACGATAGAAATTGCTTTGATTATATTCGTCCCGATTTGATATGAATATACTTTTAGTCAACGCATTTATCTTAGGATTGATAGGTGGAGTAATACCTGGACCAGTATTAACGGCCATCTTTACGGAAGTTCTCCATGGAGGGTTCTTAAAAAGCATACGTCTGATTATTCTCGCATTTATTGCAGAATCTTCGGTTGCATTGTTTACCATGCTTGTTTTTACCAAACTGGATTTTCAATTAGAGATCATTAAAATTATATCCATCGTTGGAGCTGGAATTCTATTTTGGATTGCGTTTGGACTTTGGAAAATAAAAACCTTGGATTCAGATAAGCAAAATTCTTTTGGCTTGGGTAAAATAACCCTAATGATACTGGCGAATGGAATGCTATGGACCTTTTGGATTACGGTATGTATTCCTCAAGCATTGGAATTAGATGATCAAATGTCGTTTGGGGCTTATGCATTCCTACTTGTTGTGGAAATTGGATGGTTAATCACCACTACCCTTACGGCCTATGTGTTCTCTAAATTTCGTAGATTGTTATCCCAACCTAAAACGATTCCAATTCTATTTAAAATCTTCACAATAGTATTTATTTACTTTGGGCTTACTTTATTGTATGATGGAGCAACCTATTTTTTACCAAGTTTAACCTAATAGTTTCCAATCATGATTCTGAAGCCTTGCGAACATATCCTTCTCCAAACCAGAATTGGTCCTTTAGTTATAAGTGCAACAGAAGCAGGAGTCTGCAAAATAACTTTCTCAAGTATACCTCCAGAATCAAAATTTGTTGATAGTCCATATAATAAAACAGTCGTTCAATCCTTATTGGAACAAGCTTCAAGAGAGATAAAAGCCTATTTGGCTGGTGGCTTACAAAAGTTTACAGTCCCTCTTGATCTTACTGGCACACAGTTTCAAATGGAAGTTTGGGATTCGTTAATGAACATCGGATATGGAAAACAAATTTCTTATAAAGAGCAAGCGCAACACCTTGGCGATCCTAAAGCCATACGAGCAATTGCATCAGCCAATGGTAAAAATCCCATTCCATTAATTGTTCCTTGTCACAGAGTAGTTGGAAGTAGCGGTGACCTTACTGGATACCTTGGTGGAATAGAAGTAAAAAGAAAATTATTAGAGCTAGAAGCTAAATATACAGGGAAAGGAGAGCAAGCCTCATTGTTCTAAAGGTATTTTCTAGTTCGATCCTCTAAAATCCATTTCAACCCTACGGTTCAATTTATGTTCTGCTTCACTGCATTCTGATGCATCCGTACAACTGTTTATCAATTTAGATTCACCGTGGAAACTCACATTATAAATTATTCGTTTACTGATAGGTCTAGCATTGATCCAATCAATTACAGCCAACATCCTTTTTCTTGAAAGCTCCATGTTATAAGATTGAGAACCTCTTGAATCGGCAAATCCACTCACATTTAATCTAATGGTGGAGAACTGCTCCATTGCCTCAAGGTTGGCTTGTAATACTTTTCTTGCCTTCGGAGTTAACTTGTAGCTATCAAATTCGAAATAAATATTCTTAAGATCTAATTCCACCATTGGTTCAGTACTAGATGTATCATTTATTACCAATTGAATAGGCACCAAAGCTTTCTGAATTTCATAGAGGCCTTCACGATCAAAATTGACTTTATATTCGAATTCTAATTTTTGATAACCTTCTTTCTCAATTCGAATAACGTAATCTCCAATTTCGCCTACTCTCTTGTCACGAAGACTCAGTTGTACACCTTTAGTATCACTAGCAACCAAAGAATTATCGTTCTTCGTTAATACATCTATAATCGTCACCTTATAATCTGATAATGGTGTTCCACTGCCTACTTCTATTACGTTAAGGGCTAGACTTATATCTTCTTTGGTTCTAAACAAGAAATTTCCTTCAAAGGTGTTTGGCCTATTTTTATCTGCAATTGGTGTTTTAGAGTCATAAAACGCATTATACTTACCAAACAACCAATAATTCTCATTAATCTTAGGCAGCATTCCATTGGTATCTGTAGGAACTTTTAAGTTGAAACTGTACTCTCCTTTTTCATTGGTCTTTCCATTTTCTAACAAGTTAGCCCACTCATCCATGACGTCTACATCTACTCCTGAAAGTAAATCGCCAGACTCATTTTGAGCAACTCCGTAGATATATACATATTCAAACTTCTTCTTCTCAATGGTTTCTTCAATAACATAAACACCCGCTGTGTCCAAATTTTCTTTAAAATCAACAACTTTGGTTTCAAACCCCTCCTTTTCAAGTGAAATACTTAGATCTACCTTATCTCCAACCTTTTTGTCTGTAAGACCAATCTTTATATTACTTTTTTCAGGAATGATAACTTTAGTTTCGTGACTTACATTATCCGTTACAGTTATTTTCACGTCCTCTAATAGTACATCCTTAGTTTGTTCGCTAATATCTAGGTTAATGGCCAAGTCAGGCTTTTCATCGAATATAAACTCATTGTAAAATTGATATTTATTGTTCGGTAAAACACCCGGATTCTTAGAATCATAAAAGTCCTTATAGCTTGCAAAAATCCAGTAATCCTTTTCTTTTTTAATCGTATCGTTTTCAATTTCTTCCAAGTTGGTCGTGATCACATACTCTCCTTCTAAATTGGTAAAAGCCTTCCCAACTGGAGCTCCATCTTGATCAATCATATCCAACCTTACATTATGCAAACGATCTCCTTGAGGAGTTTTTGCTATTCCAGTAAAAACATATTCTCGGAACACTTTAGGCTCCATCAAAATCTCAATTTTTCGCACGCCAAATGAATCCAATTTCCATTCAAAATTTTGTTCAACGGTACGGAAATTTTCTTTCTGATAGACCATATAGTACTGTATAGTCTCCCCTACTTTCTTGTCAAGAACCTGAACTTCCTTTCTGCCATTTTTAATGGTGTGGTTATACATTTTACTAGTCACCTCATCGATTAAGGCTAGAGAAACTTCATCCAATGGTTCTAACGTTTTAGCATTTTTCACCGAAATATCAAGTGCAAACTCGTCTCGTTCTACAAACGTAAAGTTGGTCATGAATGTATTTGGTTCACCAGGTTTTTCAACTGGGTTTTTCGATTCAAAATTGTCTTTATGCGAAGCTATAACCCAATATTCTAAAGAAAAGTCAATTGGTCCATCGCTTTTTTTACGTTTAACATCAAACTCAAATGTTCCGTTCTCGTCACTAAGCTTAGAACCCAACATATCGGCATTGACATCCATTAAATCCAAATGAACTCCAGTTACAGGTTTACCTTTATTTGTTTGACAAACACCTTCAATTTTATATCGGATATAGTCGTTCTTTAACAAAGGTTCTTGAATCGAATAAACAGTTTCGGACTCCACCAACTGCTGATAGGTGAAATAGCCTTCTTCGTACCCGCTTTTAATTACCTTAAACTCATAAACTAACGAATCACCAGAGCGCTTTTCAGGAAGGTCTAGTAAGATCTTCCCCTCTCTTGGATAGAGTTCTCTTTTTTCACTTGTTTGTTTATCGACCAATACCAACTGATAATCATCTAATACATTGCTTGTATTATTATCTACAATCTCAATGGCCAATTGTACATTTGCACGATTAGAAATTTGGAAATTAGCCTCATATTTATTCTCGGAAACTAAATCTCTAATTGGATTCTTAGAGTCATAAAACTCATTGAGGCTAGCAATCAACCAATAATTACCTTCCACATTCAATTTACCATTTACATACGGCGCTTTTAAATTAATGGAGTACCTACCTTCAGAATCAGTGCTTGAATTAGCCAAAAACTCAGCACCTTCGTCCATCACATCAATTCCTACTCCACTTACAGGTTTGTTAAAATTGTCTGTTACTCTACCGAACAATATTACATCCTCAAACTTTTTCTGTTCAAGTTCTTCGTTTATTACGTATACTGCTGAGGTATCTAATAGTTCCCTAACATTAACTTGCTTCGTTTCAAAACCTTCTTTTTCTAGCTTAATGTCATAATCAATTTGATCCCCTGCTTTCTTATCTAATCCTATTTTTAGTTTACTACGTTCAGGGACAATTACGATACTGTCGTGAGTAATATTATCCGTCACAGTAATCTTAACCTGATCCAAAGCTATATCCTTGGTTTCATCACTGATATCCAGATTAATGGCAAAATCAGGTTGTTCATCGAATATAAATTCGTTATAAAACCTGTACTTATCATCTCCTTTGAGCTTTGGGTTTTTGGATTCGTAGAACGATTTGTAAGAGCCAAACACCCAATAACTTGTTTCCTTATCCACAGTATCACCTTCAAAATCAGGTAATTGAGCATTGATTTCATATTCTCCCTCCAGATTGGTCCAAGCTTTCCCTATTGGTGCACCATTCTCATCAATAATATCAACTTTCACCCCCATGAGGCGCTCTCCTTGTT
>JAHDFW010000080.1:1556-16653 GCA_020627945.1 Cytophagales bacterium | reverse complement strand
AGAATGGGCTTTTCAGATTTCTAGTTTTCGGATTTCATGTTTTTTTGGTTTCAACCCTAAATAAACAAAAAAGCACGTAAACATTATTTCTCCCCAAGTTTTCCGCTTGATCCCTCCTCACCCCGTTGGACTTGATCCTAAAGAAGTGCTACAATGAAAATATGAAATTGATCATATCAAAGTTTAAAACAAAGCTAAGGAGTAAAAACAAAAAACTCCCGAAGAAAATCTCCGAGAGTTTTGTTTGTTGAGGTTCCGAGCGGATTCGAACCGCTGTAGATGGTTTTGCAGACCACTGCCTAGCCGCTCGGCCACGGAACCTTCTGTCCTAAAGGCTTGCAAAATTATCTTTTTTGTTTAAACATCAAAAATAATTTCAGCAAATATTTAATCTATTTTTAAAACTGCCATAAATGCATCTTGTGGAATCTCCACTCTTCCTACCTGACGCATTCTTTTCTTACCAGCTTTCTGCTTTTCTAAAAGTTTTCTTTTACGTGAAATATCTCCACCATAACATTTCGCTGTTACATTCTTACGTAATGCCTTAACGGTCTCTCTAGCAATGATTTTCGTACCAATAGATGCCTGAATTGCAATTTCGAATTGCTGACGTGGAATCAATTCTCTTAGTTTTTCACAAATCTTTTTACCCCAGTCATAAGCTTTATCTCTATGAACAATTGCCGATAATGCATCTACTTGATCTCCATTCAACAAAATGTCTAGTTTAACCATTTTAGATTGTACAAATCCTTTGGGTTGATAATCTAAGGAAGCATACCCTCTTGAAATAGTCTTCAACTTATCGAAAAAGTCAAATACAATCTCTGCTAATGGTAAATCAAACGTGAGCTCTACTCTATCCGATGTCAAATACACCTGATTCTGAATCACACCACGCTTCTCCATACACAATCCAATTATTGGACCTACAAAATCTGCTTTGGAAATAATTTGTGCACTTACCATTGGTTCCTCAACATGAGAAATCAAGTTTGGCTCTGGCATGTCGGAAGGTGCATTAATAAGTTGCAGGTCTCCTTTATTCCCAATCGCATGAAACTCTACAGAAGGTACTGTGGTAATTACAGTCATTTGAAATTCACGCTCCAATCTTTCCTGAACAATTTCCATATGCAGCATTCCAAGGAATCCACATCTAAATCCAAATCCAAGAGCTGCTGATGTTTCTGGCTCCCAAACTAACGCAGCATCATTCAACTGCAGTTTCTCCATTGAATAACGTAATTCCTCATAGTCGGTAGTATCTACTGGGTAAATACCTGCATAAACCATAGGTTTTACATCTTCAAATCCTTGAATAGCCTCTTCACACGGGCGTTCAACGTTTGTAATCGTATCTCCTACTTTAACCTCTTTTGCATTTTTAATACCAGAAATCAAGTAACCTACATTACCTGTTAGGATTTCATCTTTCGGTTCTTGTTCTAGTTTTAGTACACCAATTTCATCGGCATAATATTCACGATCTGTTGCTATAAATTTAACCTTATCCCCTTTTTTGATGGAACCATTCTCAACCTTAAACAACACCTCTATTCCACGATATGTATTATATACACAATCAAAAATCAAAGCTTGCAATGGAGCTTCTGTTTCCCCTACAGGAGCTTCCACCCTTTCCACTATTGCATCTAGGATTTCTTTGATCCCAATTCCTTCTTTTGCACTCGCTGATAAAATACTGTCTCTATCGCATCCGATAAGATCAACTATTTCATCCTTTACCTCCTCAGGCTTTGCGCTTGGAAGGTCTATTTTATTCATTACTGGAATGATTTCCAAATCGTGCTCAATCGCTAAGTATAAGTTAGAGATCGTTTGGGCCTCAATACCCTGTGCTGCATCTACAATTAGAAGAGCTCCTTCACAAGCAGCAATAGAACGAGAAACTTCATATGAAAAATCCACGTGACCAGGAGTATCAATTAAATTTAACGTGAATTCCGTTCCATTATAATTGTAATTCATTTGGATTGCATGACTTTTGATGGTAATCCCTCGTTCACGCTCCAAATCCATGTTATCCAGCAGTTGCGCCTGCATATCTCTATTACTTACCGTTTGGGTAAATTCCAACAATCGATCCGCCAGAGTACTCTTCCCGTGATCAATATGCGCAATGATGCAAAAATTACGTATTTTATCCATATTCGATTATCAAAGTTGGCAAAGTTACATTTATTTGCGTTAGAATGGTTTTTAGTACATCAAAAAAATTGCGTTAAAGCACATACTTTTTTGCTCAAGCAAATTAAAACAATCTTACGAGTTACCATTTCGACATTTATTGTATACATTAACACTTTTGTAAAATAATTAACTTACTGCTTACATGCTCCTAAAAAACAACATCCTTAAACATTCTCTTTTCGTAACTTTTCTTCTTCTTGGAAATTTAGCCTTTGCACAAGCTGGGCTTAAAGCTCTTCTAAAAATCGCTAATGAACACTATGAGGCGGATGAATATCGCGAATGTTTGAACACGTTAAATAAAGCTGAAGTACTATCGCAAAATACCGATGAGGATGTAAGTAAAATTTGGGACTTCAAAGCGGCTTGTTATCAGGAATTGAATCAAAATGATTCGGCCGAATATTTCTTAAAGAAGGGACTTGAATTGTATGAAAATGGACATTTACATTACCGTTATGGAATGGTTCTTTCAGACCTAAATCATATGGACAAGGCCAAAGAGCACTTAACCAAGGCCGTAGAAATGGATCCAAGGATTGGTTCAGCTCATTACTATTTAGCTAAATGGTCTTATAATGAGGGAAACAAGGAATACGCTTTTAAGGAATGGGAAGCAGCTTTGAACAACGGGATTTTATATTCTAGCGTAATGTTGGATTCATTGTACCCGGGGAAATCAGCTCTTGCTGATGCGTGTCTCTTCAAATCTCTACGCACACAAGCCAGTTCGTCAAATTATGGTTGGACTTTAGAAAACCCTATATACTGCGGAGGTGGAAGCTCTGGACCTGCGAGGGAAAGAGCGTATCTAAACTTACTAAGAGGTGGAAAAGGGAATCAGCTTACATACAAAAGACTGGGAAGTACATTTAGCAAAAATCCCGAGGATCAAGGGAAGCTATTGGGTGGTATGGTCGACATCTACGAAATAAAATACCGAAACGCTAAGGGCAAGAAAAAGAAGGGGAAATTATACATTAACATGTATAGCTACAAGCATATGATGGTTCCTCAAGGTTTATTTTCAGAAGATTTACCTAATCCTAAGAAGAAAAAGTAATTGAGGCTACGAATTCAAACCTTCCATCCGAAATCCCATAATACAGACATCATCCATTTGCTTTCTGGAACCTTTCCATTGATCAAACTCCTTGTCTAATGCAGCTAATTGATCATCCACAGGGTTTTGTTCAAGTTTTTCAAGTAAGGAAACTAGACGTTTTGTATAGTACTTCTCATTATCCTTACCTCCCATTTGATCAGTAAAGCCATCACTAAACATATAAAATGTGCTCGGCTTTTCTACTTTAACTACTTTCTTCGTAAACGGTTTGAATTCTTTCTTACGCACACCTCCTATTGGTCTTCGATCCGCTTTTATTACTTCTGCTTTGCCATCTTGAATAAGTACCAATGGATTGCGTGCTCCAGAAAATTCAATTGTGGAATTTTTAAGATCTACTTTACACAATGCTAAATCCATTCCATCACGATTTTGGGTTACGTCTTGCTTCAAAGCTCGAACAATATTATTGTGCAGTTTATTTAGAATCTGATCTACTTCTTTTTCTCCGCTCAAAATGACCTGATTCAAACTGTTATAACCAATCATAGACATTAGTGCTCCAGGAACACCATGCCCAGTACAATCTACTACCGCCAGATATACTACTCCTTCCTGTGCTTCATTGTTGAAAAAGTAAAAATCACCACTGACTATACTAACAGGACGGTTTAGTACAAATAATTCTGGAATAGACTTTCGCATTAATTCCACTTCAGGCAGCATAGCTCCTTGAATCTTGTGAGCATAATTTATACTGTCCAGAATTTTCTCTTTTTGATCTTGAATTACGGCCTTATCTCTTTGCTTCCGTTTGTTAGCCGAAACTAACATGACTAAAACAACGATCATAAACAACAATGCTCCTCCAGCGAAATATAGTAGGTGTTTTCGGTTCTTCAATTCCAATTCCTGATTTTGCAAAGCCAACTCATTCTTTTCTAGTTCAACTTCCTGCAATTGCTTTTCATGAGTTAGAAGCTTCACCTTCTTTTTTCTGGATTCCGCAATAGTTTTAGTTTCAACCAAATTTTGATGTACTTCTTTCAAAGAATCTTCAGTCTTCTGCAGACTATTCAGTATATCTAGCATTTCTTCTTGGCTTTCCGCAAGAGAGTCGCTTAGTTCCGCATTTTCATCGAGCTTGCTAAGATTTAAATAATTCTTGTGATACTCATGTGCTTTAATGCTATCCCCAACATTGATGTAAGCCCTAGACAAAAGACGATAGCAATCCGTTATTATCTCTTCATTATCGGTTTCTAAACCATAATTGAGGGCATTTTCTAAGTGTTTGGTGGACTTGTTGAATTTTTCATTTAATTGAAGAGCAATTGCAGCCCGTATATTTGCTCTAGCAACTCCATATTGATCGTTTAATTTCTCACGAAGTGAAATCTCTTTGCTGTAATATTTATATGCTTGTGAGTAATTTTGATCCATCAAAGACTGTTGAGCTAAAGCTTGTAATTTTGCCGCGTCCACTGCCGATTGAACCTTACCAAATGTCATGCAACAAGTGTAAAAAATCAACACAAACAAGAATGTAATTCCTTTTACATATCTTAAATCTCTCATTAAATCTAGGTCTTTAGACTTCTAATTACTTTAAAACTCACTCCATTTGGGACAGAATATAATTTTAACACTACATCTCAATTTGGTGCGAATCGTAAATTAGCAAAGACGAATGGTTTATGAAAGTTTATATTAATAATATTTAAACTGGACTTTTCTAACCGATGTGGCAGTATCCCTATGGGGATAATCTTTCTATGACCCAATCACCATCTACTAATCGGTATCGAATTCGATCGTGCAATCGAGAAGGTCGTCCTTGCCAGAACTCAATTTCAACTGGAGTAATTCTATAACCACCCCAAAAATCAGGTTTATCAATGTTGCTTCTTTCAAAATGGTATTTATAACGCTCCTCCTGTTCTTGAAGATGTTCTCTATTTGGAATAACTCTACTCTGCTGAGAAGCCCATGCTCCAAGTCTACTTCCTCGTGGACGACTACTAAAGTACTCAATTGATTCCTGTTCGGTAACTTTCTCGACGCTCCCTTTAACCCTTACCTGTCGTTCCAATTCTTTCCAAAAGAAAACCATGGCGGCATTAGGGTTATCAAGTAATTCTTGACCTTTAGTGCTTTCGTAGTTGGTAAAAAAATTGAATCCTCCATTAGTTAAACCCTTTAAGAGTACAATTCGAGCATTCGGAATCCCGTCAGTTGAAGCCGTTGCAAGCGTAAACGCGTTGGCTTCTTCAACCTCTGCATGTAATGCCTGCTCAAACCACGTATTAAACTGCTTTATTGGGTCTTTATCCACTTCTAACTCTGTCAGTTCTCCTTGACAATAATCATTTCTTAAGTCGGCCAATTTTTTACCAATATTCCCCATTTTTTATTAGTTTTGGACAATAATAGGAAACCAAACGTTATGAAAAAAACCCTTCTGGCAATTATTGCCTTAATCTATACTTTTGTATCGATTGCGCAAAATGATGCAACAAATCCTCTTTATTGGAAAAATAGAAAACCTTATGAAGGTTATTGGCAACAGGATGTCCATTATAAAATGAAGGCCAAAATTGATGTTAAAACAGACCAAATCGTTTGTAATGACTATCAATTGATCTATACCAATAACTCCCCTGATACACTTACAGAGATATATTTCCATCTGTTTTCTAATGCTTTTCAACCACATTCTTATTACCATAAATTGTGGCAAGGAAATGACCGTGAGCCAGCTTTTGGGCAAAAGTATGAGCAAAATGGACTTGGAACTCAAGTAAAAAACGTCAAAGTAAACGGAAAAGAAGTAAAAGTAGAACTTGATAATACCATCTTAAAAATCACCCCAGCAAGTCCTATCCTGCCAAATACAAAAACAACCATTGATATGGACTTCACCACCTATTACGACAAAGGTGACATGCGTAGAAGAATGAAGGCTTTCGATTCGTTTGGTCATAAGCATTTTGATGGTGTACACTGGTATCCAAGTATTGCCGTATATGATCGAAAATTCGGTTGGACAACAGACCAACATCTAGACAAAGAGTTTTATCATGACTACGGAACCTTTGAAGTAGAACTAACTTTCCCGCAACATTACATTGTGGAAGCAACAGGAACTTTACAAAACGAAAATGAAGTTTTGCCCGAAGATCTTCGTAAAAAACTAGACCTTGCTAATTTTAAAGACAAACCGTTTAATGAAGCTCCTTCAACTATAATTCCAGTAGACTCTAACAAATTCAAAACATGGAAATATGTTTCTCATAATACGCACAACTTCGTTTTTACCGCAGATCCGACTTACCGTATTGGCGTAGTTGACTGGAACGGAATCAAATGTATTTCTATGGTTCAAGAACCTCACGCGTCTCGTTGGCAACAATCTGCTGCATTCCTATCAAAGGTTATTCAAACGTATTCAGAAGACTTTGGAATGTATCGTTGGCCTAAAATCATTATTGCAGATGCACGTGATGGTATGGAATACTCAATGATCACCTTGGATGGAGGAACTTTCCCTGGGCATCAAGGTTTAATTGCACACGAAGTTGGTCATATGTGGTTTTATGGACAGGTTGGCTCTAATGAGACCTACCGCGCAAATATGGACGAAGGATTTACTCAATTCTTAACTACTTGGTTCATGGATAAAAACATGACCGAATACGCAAGACAAACTACCAAAGAAAGATTCGGGTTACCTCAAAATCAGTTCTTTAGCTTATACAATGGATACATGTCTTATGTGTGGAACGGATTTGACCACGAACTAAATACTCACGCTGCTGGATTTCGAAGTGGAATTCGTCATGGAGGTGGGTACGGTCTAGTTTATTCAAAACAAGGGACAATGCTTTGGAATTTAAGATATGTTTTAGGACCAGACTTGTTCTTAAAAGCCATGAAAAACTACTTTGAACAATGGAAATTTGCACACCCATACCCTGCTGACTTTAGACAATCCATAATAAGCTATACAAAAGTTGATCTAAACTGGTTTTTTGATCAGTGGCTGGAAACAACCAAATACATAGATTATGGTATTAAAAAAGTAAAGAAGAACAAAGAAACTGGCAAGTATGACATTACTTTCGTTCGTGAAGGTAGAATGCAAATGCCAATTGATTTTGCCGTTGAATTGGACAATGGTACCACCAAAATGTATCATATTCCAAATACTTGGTTTGTTAAAAAAACGGATGCAGAAGTACTTCCTAAATGGTATGGTTGGGACCTTCTTCAACAAGAATATACCGCTTCAATTGAAGTAGACGGAGATATCAAAAACATTGAGGTTGATCCTGAACACCAAATGGCTGATGTTGATTTGCGTAACAACCGATGGAAAAGTATCGCCAAGTTGAAATTCGACAAGCGTAAACCAACGTATGCTTCCTGGCTTGCTCCCGAGCACAAATTAGGACCAGCGGTTGGCTATGATAAATTCGGAGGCGTACAAGTTGGATTGAAATATAGCACACAGTATTGGGGAAAAGATGATTTTTTCACCGCTCGCCTATTATGGAATTCAGGACTTGCTCAAAATATTGGAGGAATTGATAATAAGAATTTTGTTCCTTTCGCGTTTGATTACACATTTACGAAGAACCTTCGTAAAATCATGACAGGATTAACCTTTTCGGACCAATTCCAATTCGCGGATGGACAGTTTCGCTATCAGGCAGGTCTTTACAAGATTTTCAGAAAGCAGGATGCCTACAATAAAAACTACACTAAAATCAGCATTACTTCACGTCATATGATCAATAGCAAGTCTGTTGATCATGAAAATTACTACCTATATGCTAATCATTGGACAGGTGGAACGAAAGAAAATAATGTTGGTTTTTGGAAAGAAGACACCATCAACGCTTCACTTAATTTAGCAGTTGAACGAAACTATTCATACTCAGGTGGCGAAGGAAACGTTGTATTTAACTTAAGAACTCCTGGAATAGGTGGTGGATACAATTATTCGTATTTGGAAATGACAAGTATCAACAAAGTCAAAGTAGGTAAAAAACTTCAGTTACGATCTAGAGTATTTGGAAGATGGGGAACCAATGGCGCTCCTGCTGAATCTGCATTGTATATTTCTGGGGCAAATCAAGAAGATATGATGTACACTCAAAATATGGAAGTAGCCGAAATGTTGCCTGTAAATTGGTTTAACTATGACAATACCACAAACATCTATCAGCAAGGTGGTGGACTGAATATCAGAGGATATGCAGGTTATCTACTTCCAGAAACAGTAAGTGGAGGATCTTCAAATACAACAATGAATGCTTACAGTGGCAATTCTGGTGCAGCATGGAACCTTGAGCTTGATTTTGATCAAATGGTTAAATTCAAAAAGCGTAGTAGAAGATTCCATTTAGACACCTACGTTTTTGCAGATGCCGGAGTTCTTAATTTCCAAACAACCGAAGGGACCAATCAACTTGGAAGGTTAACTGCAGATGCTGGATTAGGAAGCGCCTTGACCATCAAATTCCCTGGAACAACGATTAAACCTGTAACCTTAAGGTTCGATTTACCGTTAGTACTAAATAGAATTCCTTTTGCAGATAATGACCCAAGTCAATCAACATTGGCAAATGCGGTTAAGCTAAGATATGTTGTTGGAGTTGGAAGATCTTTCTAACACTCGAAATGTTTAACTCCTGAGAATTCGCACAGCCGTTCAATGAACAAATGGTCCTCACATAGCAAAACCTTATTCGTCATAATAATGACATTGTTTGGCTATACGACACTTTTTGGTCAAAACAGGGTGATTACTCATTACTATGGAATTGATTCTTCTCTTATTCAAGATCAAATTACGGTTGATGAAAACAACATAGCTCAGGGCGAATACACGGCCTACTACCCTAACCAGAAGGTTCAACGCAAAGGACAGTATAAAAACAACCAGCATGATGGCACATGGGAGTTCTTTTATCAAAATGGGCAGCTAAAACAACAGGGAGAATTTCTTGAAGGTACTCCAAACGGAAAATGGAGTTACTATTACGAAAATGGCCAACCCAGAATGTCTGGAAACCTTTTACAAAACCAAAAATCAGGACATTGGAAACACTATTATGAAAATGGTCTTGTAAAAAGCGAAGGTTCATATGAAAAGGGCAAAAAAGAAGGACAATGGACCTATTATCACGAAGATGGCTCATACAAAGCCGAAGGCGTTTTCAAAGGTGACAATGGTATCTATATCGAATACTATGACAATGAAAACGTAAAAATGAGTGGTAAAATCCATAATGGTAAAAGTACGGGAGAATGGAAATACTATCATCGAAACGGTAATCTTAAAGGAGTTGGTAAAGAAATTAACGGTCTTAAAGAGGGTGAGTGGAATTTCTATTATGAATCTGGAGAACTACAAAGTACAGGTAATTTCAAAAACGGAAAAAGTACTGGAGAATGGAAATACTATCATAAAAATGGTAAAGTTGAGGCTCAAGGGCAGCAAAACGGAACGAAAAGAGATGGCTATTGGACCATGTTCTTCCCTTCTGGTGAAAAAAAGGCGGTTGCCAATTATGCTCTAGATTCTAATGGAACTTATGACGAGTACTACGAAAGTGGAAAAATTAAAGTAACCGGCCAATTCAAAAACGGAGAACACGATGGGATTTGGAAGTATTACTACGAAGACAACAGCAAGGAAGGAATTTGTAACTACACAGACGGTGAAGGAATTCACAAAACGTACCACCCAAACGGCAATATCCGTGAGGAAGGGGTAATGGTAAATGGTGAACGTGTGGGAAATTGGAAATTATATAACGAAGAAGGCACGCATGTAGGTTATTACCAAACGGACGAAGAATACCATGGTACATATGCTAAGAAATTCGAAATGATTGAGGATACTGTTAGACCTCGCAGAGATACATTATCCGCCTCTTCTCATTCGGTAAAGAGCAAAAATCAAATAAAGCCAAGAAAAATTGATGATGTCTATAATGGTAAACGTTCTCCAATCATTGTCTCCACTAATCCTTTTGGAGTGTTTTTTGACCAAATTCCGCTCAGTGTAGAGTTTTACAACCCAAACCCAAAGCGATTTAGTACACAAATTGATGTAGCTTATGTTAGGGAGCCATTCTTCTCAAACTTTTATGCGGACTCAGCACATGTTTATGGTAATGGTTTTTATGGAGGCTTTCGTCTCAAAAATTACAAAGACAATAAAAGAGCGAAAGGAAAAGCTTATTTTGCGCATGATGCTAGACTGAACATGATTTGGCATTCGAGTCAATTCATTAACAATGATAACTCTACTGTGATCATTAATATGCAAGAAACTCGCTATGAATACTCTGGCTTATTTGGGATCAGGTATTTACAATATCCTCGGAGAAGACAAATCAGTAGGCAATTTTCTGCTGAATTCTTCTTAGGGTTAGGGTTATCGTTTCGACAAATCAACAAAAGCTGGGAAAACAATCCAGATTACGATGGTAGATTTAGCGTTATCGATCAAACTCCTTTCAACATTCCAATCCGTTTGGGATTTAGCTTCGGATACGTTTTTTAGGTCATTTAACATTTAAAATCAAGCACTTTGAGTAAAGAAATCAGCATTAGTGTAGGACCTGAAATAGGTTATAATGAGGCTGCACTAGAAACACATCTTGAAAAATTCAGCTCAGGTGAGCCTTTTGAATATTTAATACGATCCAGATCCATAGATGCCCGAAAGAAGCCTCTTAAAATCAATCTTAACGTAGAATTATTCTTTAAGGAAGATGTTCCAACTCGGCCTGAAAGAAAGTATAAAAACGTATCGAATGCAGCACCAATGATCATTGTTGGTGCAGGTCCTGCAGGTCTATTCGCTGCTTTACGGTGTTTGGAATTAGGTGTTAAACCCATCGTTCTTGAAAGAGGTAAAGATGTTCAATCCCGTCGTAGAGATTTAGCCAACATCAATAAGAAGCATATTGTCAACCCAGATTCGAATTATTGTTTTGGAGAAGGTGGTGCTGGAACTTATTCAGACGGAAAACTCTATACTAGATCTAAAAAAAGAGGTAGCATACAGCGGGTTCTTCATACTCTAGTTGATCATGGAGCTAATGAGAATATCCTTTTTGAATCTCACCCTCACATAGGAACCAATAAACTTCCCAAACTGATTCAAGCGATTCGTAACACCATCATTGATTTTGGTGGCGAAGTTCACTTTGATACTAGAGTCACCGATTTTATTGTTAATTCAAAGACCTTAGAAGGGGTTAAAACTGCAGGTGGTGCTACATTTAAGGGAAAGTCTGTAATTTTAGCTACCGGTCATTCTGCGCGAGATATTTTCTATCTGTTACATAAGAAAGGTGTCCATATTAAAGCTAAACCATTTGCTTTAGGAGTACGTGTTGAACATCAGCAAAGTCTTATTGATCAAATTCAATACAAAATTCCTGATCGAGGTGACTTATTACCTGCCGCGGCATATCAACTCAAAGCTCAAACTTATCTTAACGATCTACAACGAGGGGTTTTCTCCTTTTGTATGTGTCCAGGAGGCTTTATCGTTCCTTCAGCAACCAGTGATGGCGAAATCGTTGTAAATGGAATGTCACCTTCCAGAAGAGATTCTAAATATTCTAATTCTGGTATTGTAGTGGCCGTTGAACCTAAGGACTTAGAATCACCAAATGATGTGTTCTCATGCCTTGATTTTCAGAGAAAAGTAGAACAAAGCTGCTTCGAAGCAGGTGGAAAAACGCAGGTTGCACCAGCACAATTACTTACGGACTTTGTAGATGGAAGAAACAGCAATCGTTTACTCCAAACATCTTATCAACCAGGAATAACTTCTATTCCTCTTCATGAACTTTTACCAGAATCTATACGTTATAGGTTGCAAAAAGGATTTAAACATTTTGGCAAAGTGATGAAAGGTTACTTAACATCTGAAGCGCAAATCTTGGCTGTAGAAAGCAGAACCTCCTCTCCTATAATTATTCCAAGAGACAGAGAAACATATGAACATGTAGATATTTCTCAATTGTACCCATGTGGAGAAGGTGCTGGTTATGCAGGAGGTATAATGTCAGCAGCAATTGATGGTGAAAATTGTGTAGAACAAGCATTTTACAAGCACTTCAACCAATCTTAAATAAAAGATTCAGTTAAAAAATCATAAAAAACTGATAAACTGTACCTAATGAACCGAGCCTGACATTTTGTCAAATACTAAAAACATGTGAAATGAGCAAAAATACACTTATTTTAGGAGCTACTACAAACCCTGATCGATATGCATATAAAGCAGCAAAGATGCTGACCGACAGAAACCACCCTATTTTACCAGTCGGAATAAAAAGCGGAAATGTATTTGGTAAAGAGATTGAACAAAACAAAGATTTAATTTACGATGAAGTAGATACGATCACATTATATGTTGGCCCAAGAAACCAACCCGAATGGTATGATTACATTCTTAAAACCAATCCTAAAAGAATCATTTTCAACCCAGGAACAGAAAATGAAGAACTTGTTAAGTTAGCGAAAGAAAAAGGAATCGAATGTGAAGAAGCTTGTACTTTAGTACTTCTTTCACTAGGCTCATACTAGCGGCAAAAAACAATGGACTAAATCCAATTATATCTCTTCAAATTGTGTTACTGAAAATAATTTTTCCTAAAGTTGTAATCAATCCATACATTTGCACCCGATTAAACTTTAAAAGTAAACAGCCCAAATCATTATGTTAAAAAACTTATCGTACGCATTGATTGCAGGAGTACTACTCACTGCTTGCTCTGGTTCGGAGACCAACAATGCTGAAACTCAGGAAACACCTGCAGCTGAAGTTGCTACAACTGAAGAAGCACCTGCAAGTACATTAAACGAAGATTTAAAAGCAAAACTTGATATGATCATTGCCAACAACATGCTGGTTCCGATTTCTATCATTTCAGATTTAAAACAAGACGGTAAATCATTGTACCATCCAGAATATGTAAATAGCCTTGACAATGTTGAAAAATACGACAATGAATTTAGTAAGGCATTGAATTTTGGAGTTTATGGTGTAGATATTATTTATAACATCTCTCACAACCACAATGAGGAAGTTGCTTCATACAAAGACAAGACCCAAGAAATGGCTAAAAGCCTTGGTTTAGAGTCTTTCTACGTTCAAGAAGACATGAACGCTTTCAAAGAAGCTTCTAAAGACGATCAGCAAGTTTCTAAATTCGTTTTTGATGAGTACCACAAGATTGATGAATACCTTGTATCTCACGATCGCTTCGAAACTATGACTCTTATGATGGCTGGAGGAATTATAGAAAGCATGTTCTTCACAGGAAAATCAATCGAAGAGTATGGAATGAGTGATCTTAAGTACTCTCTCCTACTAAACGAAAGAAAAACGTTAGGAGAACTAGTTGACCTTTTAGGTGAATTTAAGTCTAACGACAAAGATCAAGCATTGAAGGCAGAATTAAGCAAACTGCATGAATCTTTCAGCTCATTTAGTGCTAAAGAAGATTTAACTGCTGAAAAAATTAAAATGTTAGATGATCAAGTATTCGAATTGAGAAACAAAATCATCAACAATCAAATCTAGTTCTTTAAAGAATTAAGGATTTCTCGTGAAGACGATGCTGTCTCATAAGTCCGAAAAAAAACGTCATTCAGACCCCGTATGTACGGGGGAAGAATCTAATGCTCACTTAGCGTTTGTTTTGACGGATTTTCATTTTGATTTCTACATCAATTTGACTTATGAGACAGCGTCGTTTTTTTTTGTAATACTCTATTCATTTTTTTTCAGGGTATAAAGGTTTAAGTTTACCTACAAAGTATTTACAATAGGAATGCAAGACAGCAAATTATGTCCCTACTGCCATCAACAAATTCACGTTGATTTGTTTGATAAGCATTTAGAAGAACACCGAGAGTTAAGGGAAGATGGACAACAAAAAGATTACGCTACTCTACCGCCAGAACAGAGAGCAAAAATTTCAAATGTAGATCATGTTCCCACAGACTACATTCATCAAGTGTGTGATAGCATTACTACTATGCCTCAAGACATAATTGAAACCTATTTAAAGAATCCTTTTTTCTATGCGTCCGATGAAACATATTGTGTTGGATGTGAAAAACATGTACACATTTCTAAATGTGAGTGGGTCGACACTGGGGAAAACATGGGGAAATATTTTGAGCGATTAAGAGCTGAAAACCCTGACTTAAAGCCTAACATGTGGCAAAAAATAGTGCACTGGTTGTTATCTGAAAGATAATTACCTCATTACCCTCATTTCAGGCTAGAATCAAAATACTCTCTTCGTTAACAATTAAGGGATACAGGTAATTATTAATCAAATTTAAGTTTAACATGCTTTGTTAAACCGAATGGTATTGGAATGGGAAACATCCATCGGACATCACGAAATAAAACCCATGGCCGACGCACCTTTATTTCAAATTCTAACTCTTTATTTTCGTCCCAAGTAACTTTATATTTTTCCATCACAAATCGATGTAATTTCCTGCGATACAGCCTCTCTGAATACGCTGTATCCTCAGAACTTACACGGTCCACGAAAGTAAATTTCCTCCAACCACCTCCTACGCCACTATTTGTATTAACATACATAGGACTTCCTCCCCATTCATTAATAACTTTCAGTGAATCCATATCTCTAAGCAGTTCACCCTTATAAAAAAGCTTAACTTTCAAACGACGACCAGTTACTGGTGCTATTCTCTGAGCATTAACTTCGCTTATAAGAAGAACCACGAAAAAGCAAA
>JAHDFW010000080.1:0-1456 GCA_020627945.1 Cytophagales bacterium | reverse complement strand
TTGGATTCTAAGATTTTACCATCCTTGCCAATTATAACGTATCGTGGAATAGAACCAACTCCAAAGTATCGGACTGCATCAGAGCCCCATCCCCCTTTGGAATTCCAATGTTCTCCTTTCATTCCAATTTTCTCAACCGCTCCTTTCCACTTAGATTCAGTTTCATCAATAGATATGTATAAGAACACAATATTCTTCAAAGCTTTTTTACCAAGATTCTCTTTAAGCTTCTTTGCGTGCGGAAATTCTTTTCTACAAGGTCCACACCAACTAGCCCAAATATCCACATACACCACCTTGTTTTTAAAATCCGAGAGTTTCACCTCTTTTCCATCTAAATCTACCGCGGTCAAATCCAGTTGATTCGATTCTTCAGTAGAGGTTTCTATTTCAAAATCCTCAGTTTCAAGATTCATACGCGGACCTACCAAACTCAATAAACGCTCAGTGGTAGGAGTTTTATCCTTCTCGTGTTTTTTCATCGTATTCTTCAACACCACAGGATCCATATCTTGATAATATTCTTTAATCAGAAGTTTGTCCAAATTAAAAGCAGACTGATCCTTCACATTCTGACCTATCCAGTACGAATGTAAAACATACATACCTGTACCTCCTTTAGGCAGTTCAAAGCCATTATCTCTTAAAGCCTGAAAAGCTGAGTACTCAAACAAATAAGTTCTATACCAAGTACTAACCAACTTCTCTTTATCGGTAAAATCATCCTTTCTTAAGCTCTTTACCATTTCATCTGGCACTCTATGTGTACGTTTGTAATTGAAGCCATTTTGAATCATGGTAGAATGATAGCGATATTCATTTTCCACTTCTAAAAACTTTTGAAAACGTTTAGAAATGAAATCAAACCTTGGATATTCACTCATAAGCTTCTTCATCTTCTTCCGAAAATCAAAAGCCTGAATTTCCGCAATATCTACCGACTTAGCCATTGGAGCTTTATATTTGGCTGCCTCCTGTTCATAGATTTGCAAAAATGTATTATTTGCCCCTCCCAACTTCTCAAAAGTTACTTGACCATCAAAATCCACCACCTTAAGATCATCATGATTTTCTAGAAAAATTGGAATTTCACGATCATCAAGAACCAAAGTGGCTCTCATTACATCTTCTACTTCAACTTTATTTTTCTTAGAAGTCGTTAGTTTGATGGAGTCTTGAAAGATGTAATCTTGCTTATAACGAAGTACTATTTTTTTAGCTTCTGATTCTACACTAATATAAGTTTGAGCACTAGCATTTTTTTGCAGCAGTGTAACTCCCGCAAAGAGAAGAATCAGAAATCTTAATGTACTTTTCATAGTCAAATAAGCTTGTATTCAATAATTACTGGATTATTTTGCATCTTCAGGGCTTCCTAAATAATCCCAAGTAGTGGAACCATCTTGAGCAATTTTCATTCTATAAACCTTACCCGTTTCCGAGTCCATCACTAACA
>JAHDFW010000079.1 GCA_020627945.1 Cytophagales bacterium | reverse complement strand
CTTCATTCACTACTTGTTGTCCTGGCTCAAGATTAAGTTCGAATACTCCATCATGCCCTGCATCTTCTTCCGTCAAGTAAAAACTAATACTATTTCCTCCACCATCTTTTAATTCATATTTTCCGTCCTCAAGAGCACGTGTATTAAAATATTTTTTTCCATTACGATTCGTAATTAGCGAAGACAGAATATATGTTTCTCCCCCAAGCAAATCCAATGTTTCAACATCATAACTATCCAAACTTAGTTGTGCTCCATTCACATACTGAAGCAATGCTTCATCACCTAAATCCCTATGGATAAAAGATGAACCTTTCTCAACAAATTTCTCTTGATTTGTCACATAAAATATATCTGACTTATCCAATGTAAAATTGGTATAGTTAGTCCAGTAAGAATCCTTCATTCTGATATAGAAACTAAGTTTCAGGTTATCTCTAAGCCTTTCTTCCAACATCAGTTGATCATTTTCTCGAATGGAATTCGCAAGAATCTGTAACTTCCCACTAGACATCTTGAACAGCAAACCTAGGTTATTGGCAAGTTTTGAAGTTCTTCTGGTTGGAACCAACTCTACACCAGTCCAGAGACGGTCCCCAAAGCTTTCGTGAGTACATATGATTTGAGCTAGTATGTTATATTCAAACATCATAAAATCAACTTAAATCCTTGTCTAAGTCTACCGCTCTAATACCATCCACTTGAGATCGGATAGCATCGTCGGTAATGGTTAACATCCTCACCTTATATATAACAGAAGGCATATATTTAGCTCCGATCGTGCTCCAAACGTTATTCTTTGTGTTTGAGTCTACATCGAACATTTCGAATACCAATCTATCGACACCTGAGCCTGAAAGCGCTGGACTATTACTTTGGTTAAATATTGGTTTTGCATTAAAGAAAGATATAACGGATGATATATATTTTAAACCCTGATCATAATTGGCTGGATTAAAAAAAGCACTAGCCAACACAAACAAATTTAAATGTAACTCTCTTGAGTCACGAGACACTGCACCAACACTCGGAGTAGAATTCTTCATTGTTGTCTCCTGAGCAATATCTATCAATGAAAAAATTAACTTATTCTCATCATTGGTTGCCATTTTCCCATCTTGATCTACTATTGAATTAAGCAAGACTTTACTCTCGTTCAAATCATGACGCAATCTCAAAAACTGATTAAGCTCATAAACTATAACTTTCAATGCTCTATCAATCATCTATTTTCTTTAAAATATTATTGATTTCAACTTAAAATGAAAATAATATAAGAGGTAAATAACAAATAAATACGTTCAAAAAGAAATAATACTTATATTTTATCTCACAAAAAGCATATTAATAATAATACGTTCATATAATCACAGATTTTTAACACAAAATCATGATGCGTTTTCTTGAAATAAAATAGATACAGCGTACGCAACAATACTAACTAATAACATCCCTATGAAGCAGGAAAAGGCTAATATCAAATATAGAACAATAATCTGGTTATCAATCCGATCAATAAAACCACTATATTTTTCACCAGCAACCATTTGATTGATAATTGTCAATGGTATTAAGGCTAATGGGAAAGACAATAAAAAAGCTACGATAACCCAAACCAAACTTTTAGCAAAGAATACTTTTAAAAATTCCATTTATGCACTTCTAATTATGGTATATCTTTATTAAATTTTAAAAATGCCTTCCAGCTCAATATTGAAGTTGTCATTATAAAAATAAATCCCAAATAAAGAATCACTTTACACAGTGTATCACTTGAAATTTTAGCACTTTTCTCACCGTAAATCTGATTGAGTTCTGACTCGCTATAAAAGGCTACGGAAGCCACCACCACACCTATCAGTACTAATATTATAATCCCTCCCACTATTCTGAAATATGTCAGCAAATCAGTTATTAATAATCTATCATAAACATCTTTGGCCATAAAAGCTTTAATGCAACCAAGTGCTACAAAACCAAAAAGCATAATTACCAGAACAATAATAACCTCCTTTTGCTGCATAATTTTAATCATGATACACTTTAGGCTGGCTAAATTAGTCTTGCTCAAATCTACCGCTGTTATAGGTTGAAAATCATTACTCAAATTCAAATCTTTCTCGACATTAATATGCTCCCGTAGTAAATTCCACATTTTATTTGATCCTCTATCGTAGCCCAATGACCAAGCTCCAACACCCCGAATACCTTTAGATCTTGCCCAGTTTATTTTGGTCCGTAAATTAGCCACATCATCATAAAAACAAACGAAGCGTTGGTTATCTGCTCCAACATAAGTATACCATGAACTTACAGATATGCTATCATAATAAACAACGGCAATAAGCGTATCCAGCTGCCGCTCAATATGTCCAAATCTTGGATTACCCTTAAACGTGTAATTCAAATTTCCATTTAAGGTATCCACCCTCCACAGGCCTCCGAAATAAGGTAGACCAAGAATGAATTTTGATTTGGAAATTCCAGCTTTAAGGTAACCATCGACACTTAACTCTAAATTATAATCTCCCCAAACTTCTCCGCTTCTTAAGGGAGCAATTGGCCCAGGTGTTTTACTTTTTGATGGGTAATAATTATAGCCTTGCATCACAAACTGATCTACGTATTCGTTTATGGTTTGAAAGTCATACTTTTTTGTATTGGGAATACCCGGCACCGCAACTACAAGAATTTTATTCATGGCATGAAGTTCTTCACTTAATGCTTTCATAAGCGATGAGAGTTCAGATCTTAAACCTAAGGGAACATTTTTTAATACCAAATTTATACCATTGACACCGTCTCTCCCAGATACAACTTCTTTCACTTTATTTATCAGGTACGCCTGTTCCTCCGAATCAGTTAAAACGCTTTGAACAGCTTGTCCTTTGATGTTGAAGGTTACTAGAACATTACACCCCTCTTGTTGGGCCAATTCCACCAAGAGTTCATATTTGGGATTACTCCAACCATTATCATTAAAGTAAATTACACCTTCATCTGGTAATACATCAATTCCATAAAATGAAACTGAAGTTATCAAATCATACTGATATTGTTCAAATGAGCTTTTAAGCCAATGCGCATGCCAGCCAAAAAACTGGAAAGGCCTCTCATTCGAACTTCCATTCAATAACGCTCCCTCAGCATTTTCTGCACTTTCAAAAATTTGATCAAATAAATCATATACTAAACTTTTAGATTTAGATGAAGCCAAACTGGAAGTATCCTGTGCAACGCAAATATTACTGAGCGAAAATAACACCAGCAACAAGGTTAGCAAAAAGCTATATTTCAATTTATGACCCATGAATAACTGGTAAATTTATAAATTTATATCAACCTTTCGTACTCATAATAAATAAAGTACAAAAGGACACTACTAAATTTTCAAAAACATATGTACCAAATTTTCAATCTTAAACTGTAAGAATTGGTTCTGTTCTGTTAATTTAATCTTCTCTTGAGACATACATTCAACTATCCAACACGGTTTACTTCTTTAAGCATCGTGTTTGTTTCTTACAATATTTGGCGTCCATCACCCCAGAAAGGTTAATAGCAAGATCAATTCTATCTATGGCCACAAATTCAATTTTGAAAACTAAACACCTTCACAAACGAAAATTGCTCCTCACAAACAAAATATACTTTAGTACTAATTTATTACCACATTTATTAAAGTCTTATTTCAATAAAACGCATAATTTAAAATTTAAATTTAATAATGCAGATTAACGAGGTTTACCCTACCCATTTAACATGAAATGATCAACAAAACCATCACTCATATCATCAACAACTTAAACGACTATTTAGGAGGTATTTTGGACCCAGGTTTACCATCCTACAAGGATTATTATGCTGTGCTTGGACATATTACTAAAAATTCGTTTAACAGCGGAAACCAAAAAATAATCGTAAATCTTATTAACATAGAAGAGGACAAAGTGTATAAAAACCACATTACTCCGGTTGCTACTACAGGTAATACAACTTTTCCTTTAGGAGGTGTTTCGAGAATGCGAATTAATCTCTACTTAATCTTTGCTTTCAATCCTGGAGAAGATAACACCAGTTACGCGAATGCTTTAACTCTTCTTACTCACGTGCTAAGATACTTCCAAGCTAATCAAAGTCAAGATATTACTATCACTGGACCTTCGCCTGTCACATTCAATCTAGAAATGTGCTATCACAATATCAGTTTGGAAGATTCAAACAACATGTGGTCCAACCTTGGTGGAGAACAAAAGCCATACGCTATGTATAAACTTCAATTGTTAGAAATTGATGAGCTATCTCCTCAGCAGGTTCCTACAATAAATTCTACAACCTTATTATAAGAATATTAAATAAAGTAATTCAACCATAAACGTGCCTAAATATGACAATCACAACCGCTAATCTTAAAACTCCCGGAGTTTATATTAACGAAGTACAAACTCTTCCGCCTTCCGTGGCTCAGGTCTCAACCGCTATTCCTGTTATTCTTGGTTACACTCAAAAAGGTCCGTCAGAAGCAACACGAATTAACTCTTTAAGGGAGTACGAAACAATTTTTGGTACTGGTTACTCGTACCAATACAATTTGAATACTGGTGAACCATTACAAAATTCTTCCAATATTGATTTTCCGGCGTTCAACACCTTCTTTTTATTTGAAGCTATGAGAGCTTACTTTTTAAATGGAGGGGGCCCTTGCTATATTATTTCGGTTGGTAAACACCCTACCGATGCCCAATCTAGTTATATTGATCCTACATATTTTACTGCTGGATTAGAATTAATAGACAAACTGGATGAACCAACCTTAATATTATTTCCAGAGGCGATCAATTTAAACCTTGGAGAATACGGTCTAATTGCTTCCAATGCGTTAAATATTGCACAAAAACTTAAAGACAAATTTGTAATCCTTGATTCTCCAGTTGGCTTTGACTTAACTGATTCTAATGACCAATCAGATTATAGAGGAGCAATTGGTGCTTCTTCATATGGTGCTTCTTATTTTCCTCATTTAGAATCATCCTTCAATTATGATGTAAGTGGAAGTAGTACATACACTAATGTAACTTTGGATACATTAAACACCAATAATTCAGCTTCATACGGCGAAGCTCAATTGATTGCTAAAAACACTAGTAAATCTACCCTACCTCCTTCATCCTTTTTAGCTGGTATCTATGCCAAAACGGATCGTAAGTATGGTGTGTGGAAAGCACCAGCTAATGTTGCTGTGCAGGGAATTAGTCAACCTACTATTGCAATTTCTCATGAGGATCAACAAAATATGAACATTGATCCAAACACGGGTAAATCCATTAATGCCATAAGAACTTTTGCAGGTAAAGGAACATTGGTTTGGGGTGCAAGAACATTAGATGGCAACAGTAACGAATGGCGCTTTATACAAGTTCGAAGGTTATTTATGACCGTTGAAGAATCTATACAAAAAGCGATCATGCCTTTTGTATTTGAAAATAATAACGCAAAAACGTGGGCACTAGTGCAATCTATGATTAGCGCTTATCTAGATCAATTATGGAAAGACGGCGCTCTGATGGGTGCTAAATCGGAAGATGCTTATTTCGTAAATGTGGGATTAGATACCACCATGACCGAACAGGATATTCTAGACGGTAGAATGAATGTAAAAATTGGAATTGCAGCTGTGAGACCAGCCGAATTCATTGTACTGGAATTCTCGCATTATCTCAATCAGTAAAATCCTTTAACCAACTCAAGTAATACCATTATGAATTATAAAACACCCGGTGTTTATGTAAAGGAAATAAACAGCCTCCCTCCTTCTGTAGCTGGAGTTTCAACAGCAGTTCCTATTTTTATTGGATTCACCCAATATGTACATCCCAATCCAATACGCATTGAAAGCATGTCGGAATTTGTCTCTTGGTTTGGGGCTGGATATGCACCTAATTTCGAAGCGAATGTAAGCGCCAACGTAGTTGTAGATGTTACACCAGACCGAAGATTTTACCTTTACGATAGTTTATACCTCTATTTTTTGAATGGTGGAGGACCATGTTATATACAAAGCCTCGGCGATTTCTCAGTTATCCCTTCAACTCTTACAGGTTCTTCAAATCCTATTACCAAAGCAATAGATGATTTGGGTAAAATAGATGAGGTAACATTGGTTTGTATTCCTGATCTCCATGCAATGTATAAAAATGGAGGTAATCTAACCAACATGCTCTCAGATGTAAATTTCGCAACATTTGCTAATGCATTGATGACTAAGTGTTCTGAATTGCAAGATAAATTTGCATTGCTTGACTACCATAACATGAGTACAGGTGCTAGTGATATGAGAAGTCGAATTATTAACGATAAACCAATCAGAAGATATGGAGCACTTTATTATCCTTGGTTGAAAAATAGCGACAATTATAACCTAAAGTTTGACGAATTAACCGTAAATGGCTACAGCTCTACTTTAAGTCAAAATATCCAGAATTTAATTTCTGACATCAGTCTTTATGAGACCCAATTTGGAGGAAGAGATCTTACCGCTCTATCCCAATCATATATTGACAATAAGGGTACTTTTCTAAGTAATAGTACTGGTAAAAAAGTTAATCTAACCACAGTAATATCGAGTTTAACTCAATTGATTCGAAATCTTCAAGATCTTGAGACACTTGCTAATTCTACCATCAATGCTTTACTAATTGCTGAACTAAATTTGCTGCACACCAACCCTATTTTTATTCAGGAGGTTCAAAAATTAATTCGCTTGGTAAACATCTTAAGCACTCAAACCGCTTCAGATCCTAATTCGCCTTCTTCATACTTAGGTGCAATTCCTGCAAGCAATAATATAGATAACCAAATCAAGCATTGGTTCAACTATGATGGAGCTAATCTGGATCTATCAACCATTGAAGTAGACTCATCTATAATTAGCGACACAATTGTGGATACCGTTGATTCTAGCGGAAATACAACTACAAAAACCAGAGACGAAATTTTTCAAGAAATTGATACTGGTACCTATCTGAATTATGAACTACTATTCTCCTATATAAATGGAGTTGTACAAAACTTGATTCACAGAAAGAAAATAGCAGAAGACAACCTGTTCAATAACGATCCTGTGTATGCTGAATTACAAGCCAAAGTCGTAGAACAAATGAAAACCATTCCCGCACAAGGAGCCGTAATGGGATTATATTGTAAAAACGACCGAACCAGAGGAATTTGGAAGTCACCAGCAAATCTAAGTCTTACCGGAATCGAAAGACCAGTTGTCGAGCTGTCTAATGATGAGCAAGACAACCTAAATATTGACGTAGACAATGGTAAATCCATTAATGCAATTCGAACATTTACTGGTAAAGGAGTTCTTGTATGGGGGGCAAGAACATTAGATGGCAGTGATGGCGAATGGAAATATATTGCAGTTAGGCGTTTTTACAATTTCGTAGAAGAATCCATTAAAAAATCATTGGAAACATTCGTTTTCGAGCCTAACACTCCACATACTTGGGTGAAAATTCAGGCCATGATCACAAGCTTCTTGGTTCAATATTGGCAAGCAGGTGCTTTAGTGGGAACAAAAATGGAAGATGCATTCTTTGTTAATATCGGTCAAGACATTACCACTACAGAAGCAGAAATACTTCAAGGAATAATAAACGTAGAAGTAGGAATGGCCGTTGCGAGACCTGCAGAATTTATCATTCTAGAATTCAGTCATAAGACGCAATCATAACTTATCAAACTTTAAATCAACTTACTAACCAATAAATTATTATGAGCAATTTTAATTTTTCACCAGTCCATCGTTTTACCGTTAATTGGGGCGGTACACAAATAGGGTTTCAAGAAGTTTCAGGCCTGAGCCATGAAACAGAAGTAATTCGTTATGAACATGGTGCTATGATAGATGGTACGGCACCAATAACAATTCCAGGCAAAACTAAATACCCTGAAAGCATTACATTGAAACAAGGATATTTTAGAGGAAATGACGAAATGCATCAATGGCTAAAAGACACTAGAATTGATGGAAGTACCCGAAGGACTCTTATTATAACTCTTCTAGATGAGCAACAACAACCTGTTATGACTTGGACAGTTTATAATGCATGGCCATCCAAAATTGACGGTGTTGATCTAAACGCGGGAAGTAGCGAAATAGCAATACAAAACACCACAGTCACCTTTGAAGGGTTCGAACAGGTAATTCATTAATATTTCTATTTCTTAAAGCTCAATTAGACTAATATGCCACAAGCTCCATACGTAGGATATCATTTTGGTGTTTTCTTTATATTACCGCAGGTTAACTTTAATGGTGCGTTTAAATCTGTTTCAGGTTTGGATTTTAAATATACACCAGACTCAATTACGGACGGCGGAATAGCTGGGTATAAGCATCAACTAACAGAAAGAGGCACCTACACTAATTTAACATTGGATAGAGGGTTTACGGACAATCGTTTCTTATACGAATGGTGTGCACTAACTCATGAGACCTTAGTTACTCTACCCGGAAACATTCTGATTTCGCTTTTAGACAAGGAAGAGAGACCAGTTAAAAACTGGCTGATTTTCAACGCAATACCAATCTCTTGGACCGCTGGCAATCCTAATGTGGATAATAAAACCGTAATGATGGAAAAAGTAACCTTCTCGTATCAAAACTTCATCCTTATTTAAGAATTAAGATATGGGGATTACAATAAATGAACTAAAGGTAAATATCCATTTGGACAAGGAGAACCCTAACCCTAAACTGGATGTGGAAACCAAAGAAGCTGGTAACGTTGAATCTCAAAATTTAAGTGAAGAAGTGGTAATTCAAAAAGCAGTTAAATCTGTTTTAAGAATCCTTAAAGAGCAACAAGAAAGATAATCGAATTGTAAATGTCAGATTTAGAAACTATATCAGATCGCATTGGTCTTCCGAACCATATGAAAATATTACGTCTGAATCCAGACAATATGAAAGACGTAATTGACTCTTATACGGTTTTGGTAAACCCTCAATCCTATAAGGTGGTTCACCATGCTCCTCATACGGAGAATCAACCTCTTGGTGGAGGTAATACGGTCTTTTCTTTCAATAAAGTGGCCACCGAAAAAATGTCTCTCAACTTGCTCTTCGATAGCACAGGTTCATTGGGACAAATCCCGTTCATAAACAATGAAAACGTTTTAGTACAAATTAATCGTTTTCTGGAAGTGGCTTTTTCCGATGTTTCTAAAGACGACAAATTTAAAGAACTACAATTAGTCTGGGGACCAATGGAATTCTTTGGAGTTCTGGAAAAGGTGGAAATTTCCTATTCGCATTTCAGCGCTACAGGAATTCCTATTCGCGCAAAAGCCGTGTGTTCTTTTAGTGGTGGTAAAATTCGCTTTGACGAAAGCAAACTTCCAAAGCCTAAAAAGAGAAAGAAAAAACTGGACTACGCTAAGCAAAAACACGCCATTAATGCCGTTTTGAAATATGGAAGCTACATGACCATAGTATCGAGTCAACCTGAAACTGCCTTGCCTAAATCAATTCGACTTCCTTCAGAAATCATAAAAATGCTCATCTAATTGTAACAATACATTGACTGGAATTACAAAACATAAGCTCAAGTATCAAATCTTTCTTGATGGGCAAGAAATGAAGGATTTACCATTGATTACGTTGTCTATCAGTAACGAAATCAATAGAATCCCAAAAGCCAAAATCAAATTGTACCACAGCGTGGAATATAACGCAGCAGGTTCAGTTGATCAGCCTAAATTTGAATTTCAAAAATCGGAATACTTTAATTCCATACCAACCGAAGATGTTCCACAATTTGTTCCAGGACAAAAAATAGAAATTCGTATTGGAAACGAAAAAGAAGAACCTTCCTCCCTTTTCGAGGGAAGAATTACCAAACAAAGATTAGAAGCCGATAATAATAGTTCTGTTTTCCTTTTTATAGAATGTAAACATGAAGCTAACAAACTGACTTTATTTAAGCGCACAAGAGTTCTCCACCACCTTAGTGACCAAGCGGATACGGATTCGGATGGTAAAATTAACGCCGTTGAAGAACTTACTATTCTAAAAAAGTTAATCGAGAATAACAGCAATCTTACTCTAAAATGGGATAACGAGGTTAAAGAACTCAAACAAGAAAACCTTGTGCAATACAACTGCTCAGATTGGGATTTTCTAATAACACGCGCTGAAATTCACGGTCTGGTTTGTATGGTAGATTCAGACCAACTGATTTTAACCAATCCAAAACTACAAGAACAGGCTAGTTATCAGCTAAAGACTAAAGAAAATTTGGTGGAATTCGAAGCAGAATATAATGAGGTTCAGCAGGCCGACCAATATAACTTCTCGAATTGGGTATCTGAATCCGATGACACCAACGATTCTGAAAATAAAAACAACTCAATTGGCACTAACAAAGACTCTGCTAACATAAAAGGCAGTCAAGACATTAGCTATGGAGCCGAATTAGAGCAACAGGAAATCAATCAACTTAAAAATAATCTTGAAGCACGTCAGAATCAAGGTTTACTAACGGCTAGTGCAACAATATTTGGCACCTCAAAAATAAATCTTCTTGACACCGTAGAAATTGAAGGTTTTAAAGGTCACTGGGATGGAAAAACCATAGTTTCTTCTATCAACCATGTTCTATACGATGGAAAATGGCATACGTATTTAGATTTTGGGCTATCCTCCGTTTTACATCAGGAAAAATTTGACATTGGCTCAAATCAAAATCCATTTATTCCTCCTACCGCTGGACTAATCTATGGTAAAGTTGAAAAGTATGTAAAGGCTCAAAATGGTAATGAAATGGTACAAGTAAGTATTGCTTCAGCAAGTACTTCGAAAGACCAAAGAACCATTTTTGCAAGACTAAGCACACCTTCTGGAGGTAAAAATGGTGGTGTTGTTTTTAGGCCAGACAAAGACGATGAGGTCATCATTGGATTCATAGAAAACGACCCAAGGTTTCCTGTAATATTAGGTAGCCTGTTTAATGGTAATAATACCTCTCCCTATTCACTTGAGAAAGACGGATCAGATCTAGTTCAAAAACAAACCGGGTTCTCCTTTTTCGAAGGCTGGAATTTGAGCCTCCATTCTGAAGATAATCTACTTTCGATTTCATCTCCAAAAGGACTAAGCTTTGAACTTACCGATGATGGAAAAAACTCTAAATCCATAACCATGAAATACGACGATTCCAATGCTATTACAATTGATAAGGACGGGATTTCCATAAAGGGATCGAAAATCACAATGGATGCAGGCACTGGAAATATAGAAATGTCTTCTATGACCACAAAAATAAATAGTGATAATGAAATTGCTCTAGAATCTACACAATTAAGTGCAAGTGCAAAGGCAATGCTGGAATTATCTGGAAGTATAACGCAAGTAAACTCTTAATAATAGAACTATGGCAAAACCAGTTACCAGAGTTACAGACATATATACAAATCCTACTATGCAAGGAGCTTCTGCCCCTATAGTAAGTAGTGGTTCAAGTACATTGTTTGTAGGGAATTTACCGGTTATTCAAATGAATAATCCGATCAATCCTATTCCGGATACCTCCATACCCGGAGCTACAACAGTAATGCACAATAATACTCCGCTAAATGGCATGGGAGATAATACTTCTCAAGGCGGAGCTTTGTTGACAGGAGATTTTACAGTTTTCATAGGCTAACATAATACTAAATGAGTACAGAAAACGACATATTAGGAACTGGTTGGTCTTTCCCTCCACGCTTTGATAAAGTTCAAATGAGTCCAAAAATGCTTAATGGTGTTGAGGACATTGAAAATAGCATCTACGTAATCATTCACACCAAACTTGGGGAAAGAATACTTAGAAACGATTTTGGATCAAACATTCATGATCTTCTTTTTGAGCCATTAAACGCCAATATGAAGACTTATATGTCCTCTTCTCTGAAAAGCTCGTTGATCCAAAATGAACCACGGATAGAGATTGAACAAATTGAACTTGAACAGTCTGACCAAACCGTGGGAAGAGTTGACATACACATTCAATTTTCAATAATAGAAACTCAAGTCTCCAGAAACCTTGTGGTTCCTTTTTATACACCAGATAATATCAGTTTGAATTAAATAACTTATGAATCAAGGAATCCCTGAAATAAAGAATCCGCTGCAACACTCGGGCACTCACCAATTCGAACGTCTTTCGAAGGAAATGGAGTTCTCCTATGTGCAACTTGAAGAGCGACATCAACAGGATTTTCTTGAGTATGCATATCGCCTTGCTTCTCAAATTCAGTATTATAACGATGCAAATTTACCGTTTGGCACATGGAAAGAATTATACGATCTAAGTTTACCCGAGTCCGTTCCTCATCGAACCCTTTTCATTGCTTTTTTAAGACTTCTTGAAGCGTTACACGAACATGCCAACGGTTTAAGCAAACGTCATTTGGACTACTATTACAAAGAGGTACTAGAGTTTACTAAGCAAAAAGCTTCCGCTAAACATTGTCATCTGTTTTTTGAATGTTCAAATGCTCTTTCAACAAGGTTTATTGAAAAAGGTGCTAAGGTACATGCAGGAACAAATTCAGATGGCAAAGAAATTCTATTTGAATTGGTGGATGAAATAGTGGTGAATAAAATAAAACTAAAACACTACTTTTCTTTATACCAACATAGCTCGGACCATAATAATCGCGTTTTCAAAAAAGATCAATCCGATTTGATTAAGGCTTCTGAACCTAATGGTTTTAAACTTTTTGGAGAAAATCAACTTACTTCGGTTAAAGACTCCAATGATTTCACGTTGGAATACAAAAAGGAGACGGACTTCAGCATGGACCATGCTGAAATTGGATTTGCCATAAGCTCTCCCTTACTTAGATTAGAGGAAGGTAAGCGGAGCATCTTTTTGAAGTTGTTCTTTGCAAAATTCAAACGACCAGAAAGCTTAGATCATTTTAATTTCGAATATACTTCCGAAAAAGGTTGGGTTAATCTTGCTGATACTTTCCAAGGAATTTCGACCATTGAATATATAAATTCCAATAATATTAACATCGACCTTGAACTTGATCCTACTGCGCCCAAGCTCAAACCTTACGATCCAGAAATTCATGGAGGCTCCTATCAAAGTAATCATCCGATTCTGAAAATCATTCTGAAAAATGATTTTGAAATAGATGAGGATCCTTATAAATATGGTTATACTGATCTGAAAAATCTCATACTTGAAAACATAAAACTGAAAGTAAAGACTGATGGTGTCCAAACACTTGATTTACAATCAGAACTCACTGTACTAGACAACTCAAAGCCTTTCCGACCATTTGGGCCAATCCCAGCAATTGACAGTCATTTTTACATTGGTCACTCTGACCTGTTTCAACAAGCAATAGACAAGTTAAAAATTCATATAAAATGGAAAGACTTACCTTCAGGAAATCTCTTCAATCATTATGAAAATTACTCCCATCAACCTACCAATGATAGTTTCAAGATTAGCACTTCCTTGCTTCAAGATCGAAACTGGGTCACTATAGAAGATAATGTTCCTTTATTCGAATCCAATGCAAAGTCTCTTCGATCATTTGAGATTGACATGAGCGGATACGTGCGCAAAAATTCAAAGCGTAATACTTCTAGTTGGAACTATAATACCCATCATGGATATGTTAGATTAACTTTAACTAGCCCAGACGAAGATAATTTTAGAGCCTTCGGACATTCTGTTTATGCACTTGCTGCTATGAACAACAGAGATACAGGTGTAAACCAACCTTATTCTCCCCTTATTGAACAGCTCACCATTGATTATGAATCAAAAGAAGTCACCTTCTTCAATCATGATGTATACGGAGAATTAGATGTTATGGATCAATTCTATCACATTGAGCCGTTTGGTGAAAAGAAAATTGTCATTGCTCGAGAACAAAAATCTTACGCTCTACTTCCACAGCATGATTTTGAAGGACAATGTTTTCTTGGATTTGAAAACGTAGTAGCTCCACAAAACTTGAGTCTACTTTTTCAATTTATTGAAGGAAGCGGCGATGCTGCCCAAAACATGCTAGAGACTAATATACAGTGGCACTACCTTGTTGGAAATGAATGGAAGTCAATTAATAAACTTGATATTAGTAAAGATACTACCAGAAACCTTATAGAAACAGGTATTTTAAAATTTGGACTTTCCAGCGACATAAACGACATTCATCAGGTTATGCCTACTAACCTATTTTGGCTGCGTGCATCTATGCCAGAACGAACAGCAGGACTAGACCATTTACAAGCCATCCATACGCAAGCGGTGGAGATTATAGAAGCAGACCCTACATTGCTTTCCGAAACCATTGAGCCTTCTACTATTTCGAAACTTACCGAAGGTAATAAAGGACTTAGTTCAATTGCTCAACCCTACTCCTCCTTTGATGGAAGAGCCGCTGAAAATGAAACCATGTTTTATGCTAGGGTCTCTGAAAGACTAAGACATAAAGATCGTGGCGTAATGATTTGGGATTATGAGCGATTGATATTAGACGCCTTTCCAAATTTATATAAAGTTAAATGCCTGAACCATACGAATTATCAAACGGAAATGGTACCAGGACATGTAATGATAGCCGTGGTACCTAACCTAAGGCGATCAGGATCTAAATCGCCATTCCAACCTAAATTAAGCTTACATAGAAGACTGGACATCTACGATTTTTTAAGAGAACGCATTTCTCCTTTCATCTATTTAAGAGTTGAAAATGCCATCTATGAACCAATACACCTTTCATTTAATGTAGGGTTTCATCAGGGATTTGATGAAGGTTTTTATGGGCAAAAACTGCATCAACAAATTCAAGAATTTTTATCCCCTTGGGCTTTCGAACAAGATTGGGATGGAAGCCATGACTTGGTGTTTGGAGGGCAACTACATAAGTCGGTGATCTTAAAATTCATTGAGGATTTGCATTATGTTGACTTCGTAAATGATTTCAATATGCTGCACGTTTATAAAAACCCAGCAATTGCGGATTCATTCGATGAAGAAGTAGAAAACGAACCATTTTACTCTTCTTTTACACCAGCAGATGCTGAGTCCCCAACGGACACAATAAAAATGGCATTCCATTCAGAAAATGAAGACGAACTAACATGTCTCATTGAAGTTGAAGTGCGTTTTCTAAAAGGAGTTTTAGAATTAAATAATGAAGACCTAAACAACCAGTTCATTGAAGACCTATATGGGGCATTGGATCGAAGGTATAAAAAGGGACATCCCATCACTAAAACCATGATTCGCATTCTAGTAAAGAATATGTTTTATGTGGATCGCATTGTGAATTTGGAATTTCACAAAGTACTTCCAGATGGTTACATCATGGAAGACACAGATGTGGCAGAAGCAAAAACCTCAAGAAGCATTATGGTAACAGCCGAACAACACCGTATTGGCGTTTATCGAGCAGGAGATTACAACTGCGAAGGAAATATTATGATTGGAATTGGATTTATGATTGTAGAAGCCGATTTCATTGTTTCAGAAGTTAAAAAAGAAAATTATGAGCACCAAGCGAGATAGAGACCTTTTAAAAAGCTGGTTCGAACAAGGAGATCGCCCTACCGAAAAACAATTTTCGGACTTAATTGATTCCATGATCATCCAAATAGACGATGAAATACATGTGGATGACAATAACAATGTTGGGTTTGGTATAGCCAATCCAGAACATAAATTGGATGTTAATGGTAATGTGCAATTAAATGGTAACATCCTCGGTAACAACTCAAACGCGCTACGGATTGTAAATGAATCTGAGATACAGCTATCTAGAATAAATTCTCCATCTAAAGGTAGAATTGTAATCGGACCTATGAAGGATGATACTGATCCTACTAGCGGCAAAGTCCTTTTCTCACAAAAAAAACTAACTGGTGGGTGGAATGAAGTAATGGTCCTAGATCACGATGGTCGATTGGGTATTGGGGAAATGAACCCACAAGAATCGCTTCATGTAGATGGTAACATAAGAATCAACGACACCGATATATTTCTTAGAGCTAATGCCAATGATATGAATCATGGAATTGGATTCTATGGAGGAGCCGACAAAAAATTTGACAATTTCAACGTTAATGGATCAGTGGTGTACGGGTTTAATGGCGGTGCATTAGGCAGTAACCAAAATGGAAGTCGCAATTTAGCTTTACGTTGGGAACATAATGGTAATGTAGGTATTGGACTTGAACATACAGATCTGCTTACCACTAAACTTCATGTAAAGAACGACGATATTAACAAGTTTACCGGCTTAAGGCTTCAAACTGGAAACGACACCCGCGAACATTTGTTAGTCTCAGATCAATGGGGTAACGCATATTGGGAACCTAAAACAAACTTGACCGACGGCCTTTGGAAACCAGTACATACAAACACAAATCCTGATCATATTACTAATGGTAACACAGGTAACCTTAGAATAGGCCCTACACCTACCGGAGTAGGCGATATTTATGCTAAACTTGAAATCATTGGAGCAGAAGGTGCTGAAAACGTTAGTCACGCTGTGGTAAGAGTGCAAGGAAGCCAACACTATAATAAAGCGAACTTAAGATTTGGTGTAGACTATAGCTCAGGTTCTCCATCAGGCAGATCATGGATCCAATCGGTAAACGGTCCATTAACACTTAATAAAAACGGTAACAATGTTGGAATACACAC
>JAHDFW010000078.1 GCA_020627945.1 Cytophagales bacterium | reverse complement strand
CGTTATCGTTTTCTGTAAACGCATAGGAAATGATATTAGCTCCCATTTTCAATGCTTCTTGTCTTATGTCTTCAGGATCGTTGTAAACTTCCCGATCTTCCCAACCATTTCCAAGATCGCATTCATAAGAGTAGAAGCATACCAACCTTCCTTCAAATATTAAGCCAAAGCCTTGCGGTGGTTTGTTATCATGTTCGTGAACTTTAGGAAGACCTTTATTAAAGTCATATTTCTGATGATAAATAGGATGATCAAAAGGCAGTTCTATAAACTCTAGTTCAGGAAAAACTTTTTTCATTGCAAGACGCACGAATTTGTCCATTCCATAGTTGTCATCTATGTGCAAAAATCCACCTGAAATTAAGTATTTACGTAGATTCTCGGCTTCCTGATCAGAGAATATGATATTTCCATGTCCTGTAAGATGAACAAAAGGGTAGTCGTAGATTTCAGCCGAACCTGGTTCAACGACACTTTCTTCTTTGAAGATTGCCGTTTTTAAATTTTTGTTACAAAACTCAATTAAGTTGGGCATGGAAGTTTTATTGGCGTACCAATCACCTCCACCGTTATATTTCATTTTTGCTACCTTCGTGCTAAACTTTTGAGCAAGCGTAATGTTCGATGTGAATGCTAAAACGAATAGTACCAGCAATGTTTTGACTGAGAATAATATGGATCTGTTGGTATTCAATGAATTATGTTTTAATAACCTGCTTTAACACGAACTTTATTCAACACTTCAAGTGCCACTTTACGAGCTTTTTCAGCTCCAATTTGCAGTAGTCTATCTAGTTCTTCAGTATCTTCCATAAGAGCATCAAATTTGGCTCTTTCTTCTTCAAATTCTTCAAGGAGAAGTTCTAATAAGGCTTTTTTCGCATGTCCGTATCCATATCCTCCAGCTTGATAGTTTTTTCGCATTTCAGAAATCTGCTCTTCCGAAGCTAATAACTTATAAATATTGTAAACATTACAAACGTCTGGATCTTTTGGTTCTTCCAAAGGAGTCGAATCCGTTACAATATTCATTACTTGTTTCTTGAGCTGCTTTTTTGGTAAGAAAATATTTATATAATTGTTATACGACTTACTCATTTTTTGACCGTCCGTACCGGGGATTGTCATGATCTGCTCATCAATTTTTTCTTCAGGAATAACAAAAGTTTCTCCAAACGTACCGTTAAAACTCTTAGCTATAACGCGCGTCATTTCCAGATGTTGCTTTTGATCCTTACCAACAGGTACAATTTCAGCGTCATATAATAAAATGTCCGCTGCCATTAGCACAGGATAGGTAAACAGTCCGGCATTTACATCTGCCAAACGGTCCATTTTATCTTTAAATGAGTGAGCGTTAGCCAACATTGGATAAGGAGTCATACAGTTTAAATACCATGTCAACTCGCATACCTCAGGAATATCAGATTGTCTGTAGAATACGTTTTTATGAATGTCAAACCCTAAGGCAATCCATGCCGCAGCCGTGCCATACGTATTGTGTCTTACTAGCTCAGCATCTTTAATTTGAGTAAAAGAATGCAAATTGGCAATAAACAAAAAAGCTTCATTTTCAGATTGATTTGAAAGCTCAATGGCAGGGCGCATTGCTCCAAGGATATTTCCCAGATGTGGGATTCCAGTACTTTGTACACCTGTTAGAATTCTTGACATTTTCGTCCGATCTATTTTGGGTTTGGTAATAAAAAAAACAACTTCGATTCGAATATATTCAAACCGAAGTTGCTAAGATAGTTTTTTTAAGCTAATTGCACTTATTGAAATCAATAAAACACGATCCTTATTTAACAACTTTGGCACGTACCGCAACCTCTTGTTTAGGGTTAACTGGATCTGTTGTGGTAAAAGTAATTTTGCTGTTTACGTAACTTGATTTACCAGTTGCGTCAAATTTCACCTTAATAGTAGCAGATGCCCCAGGAGCAATTTGATTCTTTTTAGATTTGGTTACAATACAAGAACAGGAAGAATTTATACTTCTAATGGTCAAAGGCGATTTACCTGTATTGGTATAAGTAATACTTGTTTTGGTCGATTCACCTTCTGTAATGTTTCCAAGGAATATGTCTTTCTTTGGAATGGACAAAACAGGGCGATTAGGATCATTTTTTTGCTCCTCAGTAAAGCTTTCTTGAACGCTTATATGAACCCAAAACGTTTTTTCCTTATTCTGAATGTCATTTGTTTTAATTTTTAATGGGAACTTAGACATTCCAAAAGGAGTACTTTCTGTGGCAGTATAAGTTACTCGAATGTTACCAACAAATTTGCTAGGAATAGTTTGTGGTTCAAACACAACATTTGCTTCAGACGGTAACTTGTCAACCAACTCTAAAGTCATTGGACTAGCACTATTGTTTTGTACTTGAAATATTTTCGTTATAGGTTCATTTAAATCAGCGCTTCCAACGTTTAAATTTTGACTTTTGAATCGCATAAATCCATTATTTTTTGGATAATTTATATATGCTTTGTCTCCGAGAGTCGGTTGAACAAACCCCATAATCTTAAGTTCTTCTTTGAGCATGGTTTTCTCAAAGTACACCATTATAGTTTTATAAAAATTACCAGGACGATTGTCTGGATCATAGGTAGCTTCAACATAGCCTGTGTCTCCAGGGAAAATAGGGTTTTGCGACCATCCAGGTGTTGTACATCCACAAGATGCCTTTGCTCCTTGAATTCGCATAGCTTCTTTACCTTCATTGACAAATAAAAATTTATGCGTAACAGGAGCTCCACTTTCATTGATCATCCCATAGTCATACGAGGTTTCAAGAAAAGTTATTTTTTCGCGTTGTGCATTAGCTAACAAAGTAGTTGCAACGATTGTGGCTAATAATATAATTTTTTTAATACTCATACTTTTTTCAACTTGTAACAATTTCACTACCTACAACGAAAAGTTGTTAGTATATTGCGAGCCGAAGCTCATTTTGTTTAAGCAAATTTAATTCCATTGCTGATATTTCTATCAAAAAAAATATTAAAATTGTTGGGTTGGACCATTAAAAGTCAATACGATCCAAAAATTAAGAAGGCAGTGGTCATTGGAGCTCCACATACGAGTAATTGGGATTTTCCCTTAGGCGTAATGGCTCTTCGCGTTCTTGGAATTAAAATTAATATCATTGCGAAGCACACTTTATTTTTCTTTCCATTAGGATTTATCATGCGTTTTTTTGGAGCTGTCCCGTTGGATCGTAAGAATAGCAAAAATTTTGTGAAAGGCACAGCTGCTTTATTTCAGCGTGCAGATCAGTTGTGGGTTGGCCTTTCTCCTGAAGGTACTAGAAAAAAGGTTGAAAGCTGGAAGACTGGATTTTATTATTTGGCGATGGAAGCCAATGTTCCGATTGTTTTCGCTTACCTGGACTATGAAAAGAAAGAAATGGGAATAGGAGAGTACATAGTCCCAACAGGAGATTTTAAAGCTGATTTGCAACTTATTAAGAATTTTTATGCAGATAAGTCTGCTTGCTATCCTGATAAATGGGATTTAGAAGGGATAACCAATACCAAGGTTAAGAACCGTTAGTCTCGGGTTGTTAAAGAAATCTTTGTCTAGCGTTAACCGTTCTCCTTCATCCAATGCTGGATCGTAGATTTTTTTAGCCCAATCAAGTCTTAGAACTAGAAACGAAAAGTCGAACCTTAAACCAAAACCTGCACCAATCCCAAATTGCTTGTAGAAGTTGTTTATTTCAAATTTGGAGTTCGATTTTCCGCTATCATTGATTAGCCAAACATTGCTGGCATCCACAAAGAACGCAGAATTGATAAATCCACTTACTGGAAATCTATATTCAATATTACTCTCAATAATAAGTTCGCCTGGTTGTTCAAACGAGTAAGTAAAATCCGGGGTACCGTTGTTGTCGGGAATATAGCTTCCTGGACCTAATCGACGAGGAAGCCATGCTCTGTTATTATAGCTTCCACCAGTAAAGAAATACTTCTCATATGGTAATGCAGTAGAACCTCCAATTGGTTTTGCAATTCCGAAACTGATTCTACTGGCAATTATGTTTTTATGCTTTACAGGCAAATAATATCGAAAATCGGTAAACCCTTTAAAGTATTGGAAAATGTCTAACCCTAAAAATGTGTTTTGTGAGTTTCCTACCAAGTCATTAAACATTGAAATAACTGACCCTCCAGATTCTAACGAGACTCTTAGGTATTTAGACTTTTTGATTTTGCCAAACTCATAGTCGTTATAAGTGAACGAGATGGGTAAGCTGGTAACAATAGATTGGTTAAAACTTAGATAAAGATTATTCCCATTGAGTCTCAGATTGTCCAAATAATCCGAAAATGCTTGAGATCGGTCGGTAGTGTTGATCACCGAAAGTTCAAAAGGCGAAACGGTTATTTTCTTATTAAGACCACGTCTCCAAGTGTATTGCAAAGATGAAGTTAAGTTGGTTCTTCGGAATTCGGGTCGCACTATATAGGAAAAACGACTTGATATAATGCTTCTGGATTGGTCATTAATTGATTTAGAAGGGAGGTGAATTGGACCAAAGAAATACGGAAAAGTAAGTGAAATATTCGACGATATTTCCTGACTTCTATACACTAAATCAGGAGTTAAAGGACTTGCTTGTCCTTCAATTAAGCCCTGTACACCAATTTGAAAGGTCTCGGCTCTATTAAGTAGATTACGAGTTTTAAAACTAATATTTCCATAAGGGCCAGGCAGAGATTGAAAGACGTTTACACCAATTTCAGTCGAGATCTCATTTTTCTTAAATGGCGATGTTTTTATAACACAATTCAATGAGGTGTCACTGGTTTCAACATAGGTGATGTTGATGAACTTAAACATATTAAGGTTGGCCAACCTTTCTTGGGCAATTAAAGTATTGTCCAAACTATAAGGTTGGTTAGCCTTTAGATTAATGCGTTTGTCCAAAACTTTAGTTGCAAAATTCTCATTATCCGTAGTGTAGTTGACAGCGTTGTATTCTAGTTGTTTAATAGGCGAACCAGGTTTTCCAATATTCCCCGTATTGAAAAGGACTTTGTCTACACTGAAGTGTTCAAGAGAATCACTTCGAGGGATTTTAACGACAGTGGTAACGTCAACTAAGTTGTTTCCTACGGTAGTATCTAATTCAAATCGAATATATTTCTTGCTAAAATGGAAATAACCATGGTTTTTGAAGAGTTTGTTCAATCGTGCACGTTCTTGTTCAAAGTCTTCCATGCTAAACTGGTTGTTGGCCTTTACATAAGATTTAGATTCGTTTTCTAGGTACAATTCTCTTAGGTCACCGCGGTTCACGAAATTTTTTGTGCGTCGTATTTTGAATGGTTTATCTGGTGCAAACGAATATATAATTTTCATTTTCGAACGTCTTTTGCGTTGAATTTCATCTACTTCAGCATTTAGAAACCCCTTGGAAAACATATAAAGTTTGAATTGATCCATGGTTTTAACAGAAAGAGAAGAGTCATATAATGCAGGAGGTTCTCCAACCACACGCATCAGCCAATTGCCTTCGTTTAGTACAAGTGTCTTTTTCTCTTCGTTCTTCTTTATTTTACGATTTAACCGAACCACTTTAGCACTATCAGCATTATTTATAATTTGATCATGAAATTTGCGAAGTTTTCCATTAAATCGCTTTTCTACTTTAGTAGAGTCATAAAACCTTTCTCCAAAATAATAAATATGTAAATAAGGACGATTCCCAAACAAAGTACGGTTGGGCTTTAATTTCATAAGGTCCTCGAGGTCGTAAGTGCTGAACCCTTCTGTGTTTTTAAGTTTAACCTTCTTAAGCAAGTATTGGTCTGATTCCAGATTGCGAGTTGTAGAACAGGAAAATAATAATCCTGCGATGGAAAAAAATAGTATTGTATATTTGAACTTTTGTTTCAACCTGTTCCCACAATTAATAAAATGGTTTCGAATAAGTGGAAAAAAACGATTAAATCCCTCCACGCTAAAAAGCACCGCAAAAATAGTGCATTATTTTTAGTTGAAGGTGAAAAAGTTTTTTTGGAGACGGTCAATTCCGATTTGAATATCCTTTATGCCGTGGTGTCTGAAAGAGTGCTAGATAACGCAGCCACTGATCAATGGTCATTTGAATGGGTAACTGGAGCGGATCAAGATATAAACGCATTGTCTACTTTGGTCAATAATTATACTGCAATAGCAGTGGTTGAAATGCCAGAACGACGGGCTAACGAAGCACAGGATAATTCCAAAAATATAATACTATTGTTAGACGATGTTCGTGATCCAGGTAATTTAGGAACTATCATCCGCACGGCTGATTGGTACGGTATAAGGCAAGTGATTTGTTCGCCTTCTTGCGTAGATTTTTATAATTCTAAAGTTATATCAGCTACCATGGGTTCATTTACAAGATTGATTCCGGAGGTTCAAGATTTGGAATTATTTTTAACTCAGCCAGCTCAGAAAAATAGAACCGTATTGGGAGCTTTTATGGAAGGAGAGAGTATTCATTCAGTCAAGAAAGAAGAACTTAATGGAATGGATAATGGCGTAGTACTCATTATGGGGAATGAATCTAACGGAGTAGGTGAGTATCTTAACTCACACATAAATAAGAAAGTTTCGATTCCAGGTGCATCTTCGGCAGAGTCGCTGAACGTGGCTATAGCAACCTCTATTTTGTGCGACAATTTGGTTAGAATTCTGGATATTTAAGAATTAGTATTATCTTTGTGATGTGAAACGTCTGATTTCCATATCGTTGGCATTAATATTTTTCCTTACAACTGTAGGGTTAAATCTTAATTTCCATTACTGTGCTGACTTTCTTCACTCTATAAATATTGCTGGTACGTTTGATCCAGATTCTTGCTGTGGAGAGGAAAAGGAGAAAGATCCAGAATGCTGTACAGATGTGGTAAGCTACCTTGTTTTGGAGCAAGATGCTTTGTTGTTCTCAGCTTCTGAATCTTGGACAAAGTTAAAAACAATCTCGGGTCGTAATTTTGGAACTGCAGTATTTGAAAAGCAGTATACCTTGGAAGGTCAATTGTTTAATGCCGATATAAATTCGGGTAGTGGCCCTCCCTTATCTAAATTACGATCGTACAGGAATCACCTCGTTAATCAAGTCTTTCTGATTTGATTTAAGATTATTATCTCAAACATTTTTTTAATGTGGTCGTACTATAGAAAAGTATGAACGCATTGTTTACATCAACTGTTGTGGTACGATTATTGTATCACTTTTAATAATCAATACGAATTATGAAAAACTCATTAAATACAATATATAAATCTTTGATTGTGTTCTTAATCACAATTGGAGCATCAGTTAATTTATTAGCGCAATCCGATCAAAATGAAAAAGACATTCTTGATCCTAAGAAACCTGTGGAAGCTACTTTTTCCGTAGAGGGTGTATGTGGAATGTGCAAACGTAGAATTGAAGAGGCCGCAGATCTTAAAGGTGTGCGATTTGCCGAATGGAATATCGAAACCAAAATGATGAAAGTGGTCTACGTGCCTGCTAAAATCAGTCAGTCTGAAATAGAAAAGAAGATTGCTGCTATAGGTCACGATACCAAATCAGAGAAGGCATCTGACAAAGCGTATGCACAGTTACACGGTTGCTGTAAGTATCGTAGTGGTTCAGCAAAGAGCTGCGATAAGTAGTCACTAAAATGCATAAAATAATTCTTGGTTTGGCTGCAACGCTAGTTGCAGCCAATTTAAGCATTGCTCAAGGAGTAATGCGTGGCAAAGTAGTTGAGAATGCAAATGGTGAATTGCAGGCCTTGCCAGGTGCAACTGTGAATTGGAGTGGAACGAACAAAGCTGCGGTAGCAGATCCTGAAGGTGAATTTCAAATTGACCGAATCAAAACTACCGATCTTCTGGTAATTTCTTTTGTAGGGTACAAACCCGATACCATTAATACTAAAGGCAAAGAGAAGATTTTTGTTGTCCTAAAAAATGATAACTCTATTGAAGAGGTTGAAGTTCTGGTTGAGCGTTCTTCTTCTTACATAGACTACATGAATCCTAGAAACGTACAGATTATCTCTGAAAAAGAGTTGTTCAAAGCGGCATGTTGTAACCTTTCCGAAAGTTTTGAAACGAATCCATCGGTAGATGTATCTTTTGCTGATGCAGTTACTGGGACCAAGCAAATTCAAATGTTGGGTCTTTCTGGAAATTATGTTCAAATAACTTCTGAGAACTATCCAGACGTACGTGGATTGGCTTCCAATTACGGACTTACTTATACTCCTGGGAGTTGGATCCAATCTATTCAGGTTACTAAAGGTATTGGTTCGGTTGTAAATGGGTATGAGTCTATTGTGGGACAAATAAATGTAGAGCTTAAAAAGCCATTGAACTACGATGATCTTACAGATAAGGACCAAAAACTCTTTTTAAATGCCTATGTTAATCAGGGAGCGAGAACAGAGATTAATGCCATCTATAATACTAAGGTTAGTAAAAATATGGGATCTGCTACTTTATTGCATGGAAGTATCAGACCGATAGCTTTGGATATGAACGGTGACTCGTTTGCAGATTTTCCAATAAGTCAACAATTCAATTTTATTCAGCGCTTTAAGTATCATAATGGAAGAAATATGTTCCAAATTGGTCTGAAAGGTTTAGTTGATAATAAAAGAGGGGGACAAATAAGGCCAACTAATTCTTTCGATATAAATATAGACCAGACTAGAGGGCAACTATTTTTCAAACGAGGATATGTTTTTCCTGAGAAGACCTATAAGAGCATTGGGTTTATTACCACTGCGAATTATTTGGATATAAAGTCAAAGTTTGGAAATAGAACTTATGATGGGCGACAACTTGGACTTTATTCCAACCTGATCTACCAAACTATTATTGGGAATACTGATCATAAGATGAAGATGGGCGCAAGTTTTATAATGGATGATTATGATGAGCAGTACCTTGGAGTTAATAACTATAATAGGTTAGAAGTAGTTCCGGGTGTTTTCGGAGAATATAGCTGGGACCATGGCGAAAGATTTAATATGGTGTTGGGTGCTAGAATTGATCAACATAATATTATAGGCTTAATGTTTAATCCTAGATTACACGCCAAATACCATATTAATGAAAATACAACACTGAGGATTACAAGTGGTTCTGGACAACGTGTAGCGAATATCTTTGCTGAGAACATGGCTATTTTTGCATCTGCAAGAGAGTTGGTGGTTCAAGAGTCAAATGGAGATAGTCGTATTTATGGTTTAAACCCAGAAAAAGCATGGAATCATGGAGTCAGTTTTGTTCGTGACTTTAAGATTAACTTTCATGAAGGAATGTTTTCATTGGATTTGTATCGCACGGACTTTGAGGAGCAAGTTGTAGTCGATTTTGACAATAACGCTCAACAGCTGATGATTTATAATCTTAATGGAGCATCTTATTCTAATAGTGTTCAGGCTGAATTGCAATATTCTCCAGTGAAAAGAATGTCTACAAAAATTGCATATAGGTTTTATGATGTAAAGACACAGTATTTGTCAGGGTTATTAGCAAAGCCTTTTTTAGCAACTCATCGTGGGTTTCTGAATCTTGGGTATACAACTCGTAACAAATGGAGTATAGACGGTACGTTCATTCTTACTGGGACACAAAGGCTTCCTAATACCCAAGGAAATCCAGTGGAGTATAGAAGGGCAGATTATTCAGAAACCTTCCTTCGTATTAATGGACAAATAAGTAAGACGTTTTCAAAACGATTTGATGCGTATGTAGGAGTTGAGAACCTTACTAATTACCGACAGCAGAATCCGATTGTGGCTGCCGATGATCCTTTTGGGGCTTACTTTGATGCCTCGATGGTTTGGGCTCCCATATTTGGTAGAATGTTCTATTTAGGAGTGCGCTATAATGTAGCTCCGAAATTGGACTAATTGTAGAAAAGTACAAAAGGGCTAATTGTAAAAAAGCACTTAAGTTTTAACTTAAATGTTAAAAAAGCATATAAAAAGGGTAAAATTTAAGTGTTTTTTCTTAGTCCGTAATTTTTTAAAAAGAAATTTTATTCTATAGTCTATTGAAATAGTACAATTTCTAAGACAAAAATCTTCTTGAAGTACTGGTTTTGGTTAAAAAAGTGCAACTTTTAGCCAAAATGGTGCTTTTGATATTTTCTTTGCATCACTTGCATCCATATTTTTTTTTAATTAAATCGGGAACGGTTTTAACGTAAGCAAAAAAATATGAAGAAAATTTTATCAATTATTGCCTTATCGGCATGCACAATTTTCGGGTATGCTCAAGAGCGTACATGTAACACAGTTAGTCACATGCACGACCTTCAGCAAACACATCCAAGGTCTAATGCGTTTATGCAAAAAATTGAACAGCATACGCAAGAATATCTTAAGAAGTCTAATACAGCACAAGCACGTGCAAATGAGCAGATCATAACTATTCCGGTAGTAGTGCACGTTGTATATGGTACTTCCGCTCAAAATATTTCGAATGCTCAGATTATGTCTCAGCTTCAAGTGTTAAATGAGGATTTTAGAAGAACAAACCCAGATGCAGGAAATACACCTACTGCTTTTGCGGGAGTTGCTTCGGATGTTAAAATTGAGTTTTGTCTAGCAACAGTTGATCCGAGCGGTAATCCTACTTCTGGTATTACAAGAAGAAGTACTTCTGTATCTTCTTTCTCGGATAATGATAACGTAAAGTATAACAGTGCTGGAGGAACAAATGCATGGCCTGCTGCTGATTATATGAATATGTGGGTTTGTAATCTGTCTCCAGGATTATTAGGATATGCTCAGTTCCCAGGAAGTGGAGCAGCTGCAACTGATGGTGTAGTAATGTCTTATAAGTATTTTGGTCGTAATGGTTCGGCTCAAGCTCCATTTAACAAAGGTCGTACAGCTACTCACGAAGTAGGTCACTACTTAAACCTTCGTCACATTTGGGGAGATGGTGGATGTTCTTATGATGATGGTGTATCTGATACTCCACTCGCAGGATATTCTCACTCGGGATGCCCATCTTGGCCAACATCTTCTTGTAGTTCAAATGACATGTACATGAACTACATGGATTATGTAGATGATGCATGTATGAACCTTTTTACGAATGGACAAAAAGACAGAATGAGAGCTTTATTCTCTTCAGGAGGATATAGAGAAAGCCTTTTAAGTTCAACTGCTTGTGGAGGAGGTAACCCACCAACTGCGTCTTACTGTGCTACTAATGGACAAGATGCTTCTTACGAGTGGATTGCAGGTGTACAGGTTGGATCGTTGAACAATACTTCAGGTAATGATGGCGGTTATAAGGATAACACTTCTATTTCAACTACTTTGAACACAGGAAGTAACTATAATGTAACACTTACTCCAGGTTTCTCAGGAGAGACGTACAATGAATATTGGAAAATTTGGATTGATTACAATCAAGATAAAGATTTTGACGATGCAGGTGAATTAGTTTATGATGCAGGATCAATGTCTACTGCTGCTGTTTCTGGTTCTTTCACAGTACCATCTTCAGCAACTACAGGAAGTACAAGAATGAGAGTTTCTATGAAGTACAACGGAGCTCAAACTGCTTGTGAAACTTTTAACTATGGTGAAGTTGAAGATTACACCGTAAATATCACAAGTGTTACTCCATGTAATGCACCTGGTGGATTATCTACAACAAGTATTACTTCTAATAGTGCGACAGTTAATTTCTCATCAGTTTCTGGTGCTGAAAACTATACGCTACAATACAAGCAAAGTTCAAGTTCTACATGGACAAATGCTTCTTCAACGAACCTAACTGGTTTAAACCCAAATACAGCGTATAACTGGAGAATCAGAACGAACTGTACTTCTGGTACTTCAAGTGCATATTCTGCAACACAATCATTTACTACATTGTCCGAGCCTTGTAATACTCCAACAGGGGTGTCAAGTTCTTCAGTAGCACAAACTACTGCAACAGTATCTTGGAATGCAGTAAGTGGTGCAGCGTCTTATACATTTGGATATAGAGTTTCAGGTGCTTCTACTTGGACAAATGCGACGGTATCTGGTACAAGCCGAAACTTGACAGGCCTTACAGCTTCAACTTCTTATCAGTACAGAGTAAGAACAAACTGTAGCTCTAACAACAGTGCATACTCAACAGTAGGTTCTTTTACTACTTTAGATGAGGTAACTACGCCTGCTGGATATTGTGAGTCTAAAGGATCTAATTCATCTTACGAGTGGATTGCAAACGTAACAGTAGGAGGGTTGAATAACTCAACTGGTAACAACGGAGGATATGCAGATTTCACTTCAAGTGTTACTACATTAGAAAAAGAATCAGCTTATTCTGTATCTCTTTCTCCAGGATTCTCTGGAAGTACTTATAATGAGTACTGGAAAATTTGGATTGACTACAATCAAGATGGGGACTTCGCGGATGCAGGTGAATTAGCTTATGATGCTGGTTCCATGTCTACTTCTACGGTAACAGGAAACCTTACAGTACCTTCTACTGCATTGACTGGAGAAACTCGTATGAGAGTATCAATGAAGTACAATGCTGCTCAAACTGTATGCGAAACGTTCCAATATGGTGAAGTAGAAGATTATACAGTAAATATTATTGATGCTGCAGCTCCTCCTGTAACATACTGTGCCTCTAAAGGGAACAGTGTTGCTGATGAGTGGATTGCGAGAGTAGCAGTTGCTGGTATTGATAACAGTACTGGTGCAAATGGAGGTTACGCAGATTTCACTTCAATTTCTGGAAATGTAAATGCTGGAACTGGATATTCAGTAACGCTTACTCCTGGATATGCAGGGTCTGTGTATAACGAATACTGGAAAATCTGGATTGACTTCAACCGTGATGGTGATTTCAATGATGCTGGTGAAGAAGTATTTACTTCTGGTGGATTATCAAGCACTACGGTAACAGGTACTTTAAATGTTCCATCAAACGTTTCTTCTGGTACGACACGTATGAGAGTGGCAATGAAGTACAACGGAGCACCTACTTCTTGTGAAGCATTTAGTTACGGTGAAGTTGAAGATTACACAGTAAATGTTAATGGTTCAGGTGCTCGTGTAACGGATATTACACTCGATGAAAACTTGAGCAATGTTACTGACTTCAACTTGAAGTTATTCCCGAACCCTGCTTCAGATAGAATGACAATGGATATTACTGCTGAGCAGAATTCTAATGTCAACATTAGCATTTTCGATATGCAAGGTAGAATCGTTTATAACTCAGAGGAGCGTTTAGAAGGAAGCAATCTTACTAAAACAATCTCAGTATCTGATTTAGCAAATGGTACTTACCATGTCGTAATTAAGAACAATGAGTTGGCTAGAAACCAACGACTGATTATCGCTAAGTAATTAAAACAACGTAATAGAAAATAAATTACTCGATAAATAGAAGCCGTCCAGTCGAAAGATTGGACGGTTTTTTGTTTTTTAGAAGATGACGAACTCTTGAAAAGCCTTATTCTCTTTCCCAAATATAGACTCCTATAACCAGCCAAAATAGCAAGAACCTTATAATGGATTGATTTAACTCATCAAAACTAGGCCAATGCATTATTTTACACAATGATGTTGTGAAAATAAAAAAGACCAATAATACCTTTAGATAATCAGACATTCTTTTGATTCCTTTACTTAGAAACCAAATTGAATAAATAATAGGCATCCCTAATGCACCTATCACTAGTAGCATGCCAGCCCATGGCCAGTGCATAATCTTAAATAATGAAGCAACGAGTAATATGGCCATACAAATTCTTAATGCTAGTGGGTGCCAAGTACGAGAATTGATAAGTGTACCTTTTAACATTAGTTCAAATAGTAAAGTCAGCGTAATGATATTACTTATAAAGATTATGATCTGAATAGTTAAATCTAGGTCTTCTAAACGAAATAGATCTGTATATGAGATCAATAATGAAAAGGCTTGTATTAGAAATATTAGACTCAGTAGCAGGATCTGTTTTCTATTAATCAGGTTGGTTTTGGGCATAATCATACATTCAAGGTATTTAATTTGTTGTTATAAAAAAAACTGGTTGTAGAATTGATCTACAACCAGTTTAAATAAAGAGAACTTTACGCATGGTCACGCAAAGTATGAAAAATAGATTAACTGTCTTTTATACGTTGAATCTGAAGTGCATTACGTCTCCATCTCCAACAACGTAATCTTTACCTTGAATAGCTAGTTTCCCAGCTTCTTTACACGCTAATTCAGATTTTAATTCTTCGTAATCGTCAAACTTGATTACTTCTGCTTTGATAAATCCTTTCTCAAAATCAGTATGAATTACACCTGCAGCTTGAGGAGCTTTCCATCCTTTCTTGATTGTCCAAGCACGAACTTCTTTTTCACCAGCAGTGAAGTAGGTAATAAGATCTAGCAAACTGTATGCAGAACGTATAAGTCTGTTCAAACCAGATTCCGTAAGTCCGTATTCATCAAGGAACATGGCTTTCTCTTCTGGATCATCCATTTCGGCAATTTGAGATTCAATACCTGCACAAATTGGAATAACTAGAGCATCCTCATCTTTAACAGCTTCTTGCACTATTTCTACATGCGCGTTGGTACCTTTCGAAATATCATTCTCACCAATGTTAGTAGCATAAATCACTGGTTTGATGGTTAATAATTGGAATTCCTTAACATGGGCAGCTTCTTCTTCGTACAATTCAAGAGAGCGAAGATTTTTACCTGCTTCCAAATGAGACTTTAGTTTTTCCAGAAGATCGTAATCACGTTTAGCTTCTTTATCACCAGTTTTTGCTTTTTTAGCAACCTTTTCAATACGTTTATCAACAACCTCAAGGTCTTTTAGCTGTAATTCAGTGTCGATTACTTCTTTATCATCAACTGGGTCAATTCTACCTTCTACGTGAACGATGTTATCATCATCAAAGCAACGTAAAACATGCACAATTGCATCTACTTCACGGATGTTTGCAAGGAATTGATTTCCTAGTCCTTCACCTTTAGAAGCTCCTTTTACTAGACCAGCAATATCCACGAATTCTATTACTGTAGGTAAAACTTTCTGAGGATTTACCAATTCTTCTAGAACTTGTAAACGATGATCTGGAACTGTAATAACTCCAACGTTAGGTTCAATGGTGCAAAACGGATAGTTGGCTGATTCCGCTTTTGCATTCGATAATGAGTTAAACAATGTTGATTTTCCTACATTCGGAAGACCTACAATACCTACTTGTAATGCCATTTTAGATTACTATAAATATTCTAATAAATTAATATGTCGTTTTAGTGCAAACGATCAAAAGTAATATTAATCCTGAAAGATTCTATACTGCTTATAGCCTCGAAGCAACTCAGTAATGATCACTTTTAATATCGTATAAATCGGGATGGCTAGAATCATTCCTATTGGCCCTCCCAAATTTGCACCCGCAAAGATAATCACAAATATTTCTAATGGATGAGCTTTTAGACTTTTTGAGAAAATAATAGGTTGTAAAGCTATATTGTCCGCCACTTGAACTATTCCAAATACGATACCTATTTTAGCTAATAGGAGATAAAATTCAGCGCTGCCAACGGCGAAATTCGAAGTTGTAACTCCAATTATAATTCCAAAAAGAGCTCCCATTAATGGTCCTAAATAGGGGATTATATTGATCAACGCCGCAAATAATGCTATGGTTATCGCATATTTGACTCCGCTAATTCCTAACCCAATACTGGCAATTGTGAATATGAAGAACATCTGTAAAAATATTCCGCGGAAGTATCTGCTCAGTAGAAATTCAATTTTATGAAGTGCGGATGCTGAAATTTCAAAATAGTGATTTGGTGTTATTCCAAGAAGCAACTTACGCATCATTCCAGGGCTCGAGGCCAAAAGAAAAGTGATAAACGATATGGCCAATAAAGCAACAAATACACTTCCTGTTAACGAGAAAATGGTGTTAAAAACTCCTCTGAAGTTTACGGTACTGATTAATTCTAAAACATAGGTTTTGATGCTTCCCTCAAGAGAACTGTTTGCCTCTACGGTGATTACTCCCATATCGGTTAGCCACTCTTGAATAGACATGATAGGGGCTTGTACTAATTCTATGGTCCTGTTTATGTCTATCGAACTTATTAGGTTTATTTGTTCGCGAATAAGAGGTGCAAAAGTCGCTCCTAGTAAAACTACGAGCATTAATAAGAATATAGTAGCGAAGATTATGCTCAATGTTTTAGGTATTAAAAACTTACCATTTATAAAGCGTACAATTGGTTGCATGATGGTAGCAAGCACCATGGATACTATAAAGTAGGTGAAGATATCGGTGAAAAAATATCCTAGTAAAAGAATAACGAGAAGACCACCAGCTAATGCTATGATGGGTTTTACGGACATTCGGCTAAAGGATTTGGTCTCCATAAACTTATTTTTTACTCATAAAAAAAGCCCTCAACGAGAGCTTTATTACTATTATTTCTTACTGTGAAAGCACAAGAATCTAATAACCAGTCACTGCAAAATTACTTAAGTGCCTGATTAATAAAGAGAAATAAGTGCTAAAGCGGGTTTTTATTCCCAGGTAAGGTCCGAAGTTGTTTGTTCGATTTCCTCTCCTGTAAATCCACTTTTAATTTGATCTAATGTATGCGTAAGCGCATCAGAGAATTTGTCAAAATCCTCCTTATACAAGAATAATTTATGCTTCTCGAAGTAAAAACTATCCTGATCATCATCTCTGAACTTTTTCTTGCTTTCTGTTATAGTGATATAATGATCACCTCCCTTAGTGGCTCTAACATCGAAGAAATAAGTCCTTT
>JAHDFW010000077.1:3299-16845 GCA_020627945.1 Cytophagales bacterium | reverse complement strand
GGTCCATTGGGTTCTGCTTTGATCAATAATGTGTCATTATCACAATCTTGCAAAATTTCCTTTACTACTAAGTAATTACCAGATGTTTCCCCTTTTGTCCAAAGACGCTGTTTAGTTCTGCTGAAGAAAGTTACAACACCTTCCTTAATCGTTTTTTCGTAAGCTTCTAGATTCATGAACCCTACCATTAACACTTGCATGGTAGTTTGTTCTTGAACGACAACAGAAACTAGTCCGTCCATTTTGTTGAAATCTAAATTTGTTGTTTGTGTCATCGTACCGTAATGTTTTGGTTTGCTAAATATTTTTTTAGAGTGGGGATTGATATTTCATTAAAGTGAAATATAGAAGCCGCTAATGCTCCGCTTGCTCTTGTGTTTGTAAATACTTCTTCGAAGTGTTTAGGGTTTCCAGCGCCTCCAGAAGCAATAATTGGTATATTAACTTTGTTGCTAACTTGTTTGGTTATGTCTAGAGCAAATCCATTTTTGGTTCCGTCACTGTTCATAGAGGTTAAAAGAATTTCTCCCGCTCCATGTTGTGCTAACTGTTGAGCCCAATTAATTGCTAATAAATCGGTTTCGGTTCGTCCTCCATGAATGACGACCTTCCATTGTTTATCAATAAGTTTGGTGTCAATTGCAACCACTATACATTGGCTTCCAAGTTCGTCGGCTAGTTCTTTTACTAAAAGGGGTCTGGATACAGCAGCAGAATTCACAGAAATTTTATCTGCACCAGCGCGAATAAGTAGTTTTGCATCCTCTAAACTCTTTATTCCACCTCCAACCGTAAAAGGAATGTTTATTTCCTTTGAGATTTTTTCGACCAACTTAGATAAGGTTTTTCTTTCTTCAACGGTAGCAGTTATGTCTAAAAATACAAGCTCATCTGCTCCTTCGTCTACATAGCGCTTGGCAAGCTCAATAGGATCTCCTGCATCGCGTATACCAACAAAATTGATTCCTTTAACCGTCCTGCCATTATCAATATCCAAGCAGGGGATGATTCGTTTCTTTAACATGTTATAATAAATTTTTCAAGTTCTTTAAGTTCGATAATACCCTCGTAGATAGCTTTTCCAATTATAGCACCTTCACATCCTATTTCTTTTAGCTGTTCCAAATTTCTCATAGAATTAACTCCACCACTAGCGATTAACTTGATGTATTTGTTCTTTAAAATTTCATTATAAAGTTGATTTGAACTGCCTTCAAGCATTCCATCTTTAGCAATGTCTGTGCAAATGACATATTCTATTCCCAATGCGGAATAGTCGTTTATGAAATCTACGACATCCATTTCGGAACTTTCAGTCCATCCATGTGTTGCTATTTTTCGGTTTTTAGCATCGGCACCAAGTATGATTTTGTCGGGGCCATACTTTCCAATCCACTCCGTAAAAAGAGCAGTATTGGTTACAGCGATACTTCCTCCCGTTATTTGTTGGGCTCCAGATTCAAAAGCTATTCTTAAGTCATTATTACTTTTTATTCCTCCTCCAAAATCAATTTTGAGCTGAGTTTTAGTGGCTATCAGTTCTAAAATTTTATAGTTTATGATTTGTTTGGATTTTGCTCCATCAAGATCTACCAGATGTAAATACTCTATGCCATGGTCCTCAAAATTTTTGGCTACATCAAGAGGAGAGCCTGAATATACTTTTTTAGTGTTGTAATCCCCTTTAGAAAGACGGACACATTTACCTTCGATTATATCTATTGCGGGTATTATTCTCATGATTCAAGGTTTAAAAAATTGTTAAGAAGTTTCATTCCGATTTTGCCTGATTTTTCTGGGTGAAACTGTGTCGCATAGAAATTATCTTTTTGCATGATTGAACTAAAATTATGTATGTAATTACATGAAGCTATGGTGTTATCACAGTTTTCGGCATAGTAGCTATGTACGTAATACATGTTGTCGTTAAGTTCTATTCCGGCGAGAATTTCTGAGTTGTTAACAGTACTGAAATTGTTCCAACCCATATGTGGAACCAAGTCCTTAGGGGGGAATTTTTTAACCGTGGTATTAAAAACGCCTAAACAGGACGTGTTTCCTTCTTCACTTTCTTTACATAGTAATTGAAGTCCCAAGCATATCCCAAGTACTGGTTGTCTTAATCTTATTATGGCTTCATCAAGATGAGATTGTCTTAGATGCCGCATTGCGGTGCTAGCTTCCCCAACTCCAGGGAAAATTACTTTGTCCGCCACAAATAGTTCTTCAGGTCTGTCAGTTATTATACATTCATACCCCAGATTTTCTACTGCATTTTGGACTGATTTAATATTACCAGCATTATACTTTACAATTGCTATCATAGTCTGTTTTATAATACTCCCTTGGTACTCGGGATGTTGTAATCATTTGTTTTAGTTATAGCCATTCTTATTGCTTTTGCGAATGCTTTAAAAATGGCCTCAATCTTGTGGTGTTCATTTTCACCTTCTGCTTTTACATTAAGATTGCATCGGGCATTATCGGCAAAAGATTTAAAGAAGTGCTTGAACATTTCAGTGGGCATTTCACCTACTTTTTCGCGATTAAAATTAGCACTCCATTCTAACCACGGTCTTCCTCCAAAATCAATAGCCACTTGCGCAAGGCAATCATCCATTGGTAATAAGAAGCCATAACGATTGATTCCTTTTTTTGATTGAAGAACCTTGCCGAAAGCTGTTCCAAGGGTAAGAGCTACATCTTCGATGGTGTGATGCTCGTCAATTTCAAGGTCTCCTTTTACATCGATGTTCAAATCAATATTTCCGTGACGACTTATTTGTTCAAGCATGTGATCGAAAAAACCTACTCCAGTATTTATTTGACTTGTACCATTGCCATCTAGATTTAGATCTATGGTAATAGAAGTTTCTTTGGTAGTTCTTTCTACTCTAGCAGTTCTTGGCTTTTTCTTTAAAAACTGATAGATTTCATTCCAACTAGTGGTACATAAAGTGGCAGAAGGAAGGTCTTTTCCGATAAATATGCCTTTTGCACCCAAATTGTCCGCTAATTCTATGTCTGTTGCTCTGTCACCAATTACAAAGGAGTTTTCCAAATCATAATTTCCATGTATGTATTTGGGAAGTAGGCCTGTACGGGGCTTACGAGTGGGCGCGTTGTCTTCAGGGAAACTTTTATCGATGAGTATTTCTGAAAATTCGATTCCTTCATTGCTGAATGCCTGCATCATTTTATTGTGCGCTGGCCAAAAGGTTTCTTCAGGAAATGAATCAGTTCCAAGTCCATCTTGATTTGTAACCATTACCAATTCGTAATCTAATTCTTGAACTATTTTACTTAGCCCCGTAAATACGCCCGGGTAAAACTCTAGTTTTTCAAGACTATCAAGTTGGTAGTCAATGGGAGGTTCAATTACCAAAGTGCCATCCCTATCTATAAATAATACTTTTTTCATGGTGTTAAACTTTTTCTGTAATCAGGGTTGCTTGTCGTTTTAAAGTTTGAATTAATAGTTGATTTTCCTTAGGTGTACCTATTGATATTCGAAGGCAGCTGTTCATAACACTTGATCGGTTTCTTACAATGATATTATTGTTCAACAATTGCTCATAGAGGTAATCAGCATCCTTCACTTCGACTAATAAAAAATTGGCATCGGAAGGATAAACCTTTGTCACGAGGTCCATTTGATTAAATTCTCTTATCATTTTAGCACGTTCCATCAGAATTGTAGAAACACTTATTTTTTGCTCAGCGACCTTTTCAAGGGCAGCTAATGCTTCACTTTGGTTGGCCTGACTTATGTTATAGGGAGGCTTTACTTTGTTCAGGAGCTTTATTATTTCAATAGATGAAATTCCTAGTCCAATTCTTAAAGAAGCCAATCCCCACGCTTTGCTTAATGTTTGCATTATTACCAAGTTTGGGTAATATGAAATCTTATCCTTAAAGGATTCTTGAGAGCTGAAATCGATATATGCTTCATCCAATACCACTATCCCGTTGAAATCTTGAAGTATTGATTCTATATCTACCTTGTTAATAGAGTTTCCAGTCGGATTGTTGGGGGAGCAAATGAAGATCATTTTTATAGTAGGATTCTTAATCAATGATTGAATAGACTCCATATCAATTTGCAAATCCGCGTTTAGAGGCATTGAGATTACTTCTATATCATTAATCTCAGCTGAAACTGAATACATTCCATAGGTAGGAGAGAACGTCAAGATTTTATCCTTACCAGGTTTGCAAAATATTCTGAACAGAAGGTCAATTAATTCATCGCTTCCGTTGCCAATGAATAGGTTACTGGTGTCCACTTGCTTTATTTCTGCTAATTTGTTCTTAAGTTCTGTTTGGTAAGGGTCAGGATAGCGATTGTATGTGCCGAATGGGTTTTCGTTTGCGTCTAGGAAAGTTCCCGCCCCTTTGGAATATTCATCTCTGGCGCTTGAATATGGCGTAAGGTTAAGTATGTTTTCCCTTACTAATTTTTCTAATTTAAAGTTACTCATGGTGCTTTATTTCAATGTGTTAAGTCTAATTGTTACGGCGTTTTTGTGAGCTTGAAGTTGTTCTGCTTCTGCCATCGTTTCTATTGCTGGTCCTATGTTTTTAAGACCTTGTTTTGATAGTTTTTGAAAGGTCACCTTGTTCAGGAAGCTATCTAGCGAAACTCCACTATATTGTCTAGTGAATCCATTAGTTGGTAAGGAGTGGTTCGTTCCAGATGCATAATCACCTGCGCTTTCACAGCTATATGGACCAATAAATACAGATCCTGCAGCAGTGATTTTTTGTATTAACATATCATCTTTTTCGGTGCAAATAATAAGGTGTTCGGGGGCGTATTGATTGCTAAAATCAATGCAGCTTTCAAGATTGTTTAGAACAATTGCTGTACTATTTTCCAAAGCTTCTTGAGCAATTTGTTTTCTAGGGAGCTCGTCTAATTGACTGGCAAGTGATTTCATTACCTCTTGGCTTAATTCCTGAGATGGAGTAATCAGCATTACTTGACTGTCGACCCCATGTTCAGCTTGAGACAGCAAGTCAGCAGCAACAAATTCAGGAATTGCAGTATCGTCTGCAACTACCAATAGTTCACTTGGTCCGGCAGGCATGTCTATGGCTGTTCCGTATTGTTGGACTAGTTCTTTGGCCCGTGTCACATATTGATTTCCAGGTCCGAATATTTTATAGACAGCTGTTACGGATTCTGTTCCAAAAGCCATTGCTCCAATTGCTTGTGCACCACCAACTTTAAAAATCTTTTTTATTCCTATTAGATTCGCGGCAAAAAGTACAGCAGGGTGAATTTGTCCATCTTCATTAGGGGGTGAACAAAGAATAATCTCTTTGCATTTCGCAACTTTTGCTGGTATGCCAAGCATTAATACAGTGGAAAAAAGTGGTGCTGTTCCACCAGGGATATATAGACCTACTTTTTCGATAGGCAAGCTTTTTCGCCAACAAGTGACACCAGGTGTAGTTTCTATGTAGGGTTCATTGATCCGTTGTGATTCATGAAATTTTTCGATGTTATTTGCCGCTAGCCTAATTGCTTCCTTTAATTTATTGTCAATTAGATTACATGCTTTTTCCATTTCGTTTTCAGAAACTTGAATACTAGAAATATTGGCGTTATCGAATTGTTGAGCATAATCACGTAGAGCTTGATCTCCGCGTTGCTTTACGTTGGTAAGAATATCTTTAACAGTTTGGTCTAGCTCATTTTTTGGAAGTTGTGGACGTTGTAAAAGATCTTTCCAAGCGTTTATAGAAGGGTTGATTATTGTTTTCATCGGATTTAGATTACATTACCATTTTTTCAATAGGGACCACCAATATGCCTTGGGCTCCAAGTGTCTTGAGTTGATCAATTACATCCCAGAATTCATCTTCTTTTACTACTGAGTGCAAACTGCTCCATCCTTCTTGAGCAAGAGGTAAAATCGTTGGGCTTTTCATTCCTGGTAGCACAGATTTAATTTCCTCCAATGCATTGTCTGGTGCGTTGAGAAGGATGTACTTGTTTTCAGATGCGCGTTGAACAGCTCTTATTCTGAAAAGAAGTCGGTCGAGAATTGCCTTTTTTTCGGCAGGAAGGTTAGGATTTGCAACTAGCACAGCTTGACTAGTAATTACCGTTTCAACTTCCTTTAATCCGTTAGTGAAGAGTGTACTTCCAGTGCTTACAATGTCACAAACGGCGTCCGCCAAACCTATGCTGGGAGCAATTTCAACACTGCCACTGATTTCCTCGATGGCTGCATTGATGTTGTTAGTCTTGAAGAAGTTAGATAAAATATTTGGATAACTGGTAGCAATTCGCGCCCCTCTGAAATATTCAAGACCTTGGTAGTCGATCTCTTTTGGAATAGCTAGACTTAATCTGCATCCAGCAAATCCAAGGTTCTCAATCACGTCAACCTCTTTGTTTTTTTCAATTACCTCGTTTTCTCCAAGAATTCCTATATCGGCAACTTGTTGTTCTACGTACTGAGGAATATCATCGTCGCGGAGATAGAGTACTTCAATTGGGAAGTTTTTAGCATTAGCTTTTAATTTGCTGGTTCCATTGGAAATTTTAATTCCACATTCTCTTAGAAGAGCTAAAGACTTTTCACTTAGTCTTCCTTTTTTCTGAATAGCGATTTTTAGCTTACTCATTTTTCACATTTTTGTGCCTGAGTAAACCTGGAGGGTGGAATTTTATGCTTGTGTAATATTAAGAACAAATAAAAAACCCATCTGATTTACTCAGACGGGTTCGATTTATTAATTTTTGCTACAATCATATAATATCATTCCACGCTCGCCTGAGTGCAAGTATGCGAATGATGATGATGTAGTTGATTTGTTCTCATTTCTTTGTTGTTGTAACAAATGTAAGGTCGGAAATATTATTAACCAAATTAACCTCGATGTTTTTTTAGTGCGTTAAGTAGTTCAAGATAAAGATCTTGTGACTCAAAGGGCCAAAATTTGTCATTGATTTCGATTTCTACTTCATCTAGATGTTCTCTATCACAATGTATCTTGGCAACGATTTCTTGTTTGTTATTTCGCAATTGGATTGGAGATCTATCTAGAAAATTATCATACTCTAGATTTTTCTTAACCCATGTAATACCTAACCTGTGCTTACTGAATTCAATGCTGTTTGACCCAACTCGGATCATGTAATAGGAATATATTCTATATAGGTAAGCAAGTCCTGCTCCCAATCCTATAGTTGCTCCAAGGAGTATAAAAAGGTTTATATTAAATATAAGGTCAAATAGCCAAACGAGCTGGGCTGGAAATATTACAAGGCTTAAAGAAATGAACTCACCATCACGTTCCTTTATAATCGTGTAATCCGCTTCTGTTGTCACAGAAATGTTACTCATTGTAAATTACAGAAGTTTGTTAATCGTCGGAACTATAAGCGATCAATCCTTTAATAAACTGATAGCCTCCGAAAACTATAGCTCCCCAAAAGATAAACCCAATGTTCATAAAGGTTAGAACGGTGCCACCAATACACCATAAAGCACCATAGATCATATCCTTCTTACCCGCATCTTTTTTTTCGCTTTTCATTTGCTGCGAAAGTTCGTCTACTATGGTAGCAGCTTTTTGTTGTTCTACTCCCATTTCTATCAGAGCCATTACCGCTCCTTTAGGGCTTTTGCCTTGAACAAAGAGTAGTTTTGCAGCATGATCATAGATCAGAGTGTCCGGTAGTTCTTTTGTTTCTGTGTTGTCGGTTACGCTAGTGGCAGTTTGGGAAACAGGTTGTTCGTTAATGTTTTCGTTGTTCATAATATATTAAAGTGTTTCAATGTAATCTGGTTCAATAATCGTTCTTACCACAAACTGATTAGTGGTGAGTACTTCGTATCTACGTGGTAAATTTCTTAGGGAATCTTCTTGTTCTTGCGTTAGAATATCTCCTTCGTCATAAACAAAATTGTTTTCTAAAGAGTAAGAATACCCGACGAATAAAAATAGGAATAACGCGGTGAACAGTTTTTTCATGGGATTAAAATAATGAAAAATCCCAAATTATGGTAACTATCTTATTTCCATTGAAGGCCCATAACCGAAATATCGTCGGTTTGTTCTTCATTTTGTTTCCACTCTTCAAGAGCATCAAGAAGAATTTGTTTCTGCTTAACCATAGGTTGGTCAGCACTCTCTTGAATAACCTTAAGCAATCTTCTTCTTGAGAATTTACGAACTCTCCCTCCGTCTGTACCAAACTGATCAGGGAATCCATCAGAGAACATGTAAAGGCGATCTCCAGGCTCTAATTGGAATGTATGATCTTCGAATTCAATGCTAGTAGGAACTGGAGTTTTACCAATAGAGCTTTTCGTAGCTTTTAAAGTAGTTAATTCACCATTTCGCATAATGTGTAGCGAAATATAACTACCGCTGTATTGTATAATACCAGTATCTCGTCCAATTGCAACAAGGGCAAGATCCATTCCATCACCATTTTCAGAATCTTCGAAATTACTGTTCATATGATACTTGAGGAGGTCTAATACCTCACCAGGTGTTGAAACTTCGTCTCTCCTTACGGTTTCATTAAGTAAACTAATCCCCAATACACTTAACATAGCACCAGGAACTCCATGCCCCGTACAATCTCCTAGGGCTACCAGAATGTTTTTTGAAGTAAGCTTTAGATAATAAAAGTCCCCACTTAAATTCTCTTTTGCCCGGTTGATGATGAAATGCTGTTTAAAGACATGGTCAAAATAATCACGCTTTGGAAAAATAGCTTTTTGTATCGTTTCAGCATATTTGATGCTACTCATGATTTCCTCATGAGATTCGGTAATTTCTTTTTTCTGCTTTCTTTGTTGAATAGCACTCCATAATAAGAATCCACCCATGATTAAAGCAATTCCTAATCCCCATTCAATACCAACTAGTACCTCGTGCTGACGTTTGTTCTCATCTTCTAATTGATGTTCCAATTCAATAACCTTGTTCAAATCGTCCTTAAGATGATTAACCTCTTTTTCATTCTCCTCTAATTCGTAGTTGATTTCCGCACTTTTAAGGTTTTCTCTACTTAAAGAATCTTCATAGTTTAGGTACAGTTGTTGGTACTCGAAGGCTTTTCTAAAATCTTGTTGTTTTTCAGAAATCTGTACCATTTGTTGCAGTAATGGCAAACTTGCGGCAAGCATGTGCTCTTTAGCCGTATAGTTAAGTCCTTTTTTTGCGTACTTAGCCGCGCTTTGATAATCAGCTTGTTCCAAGTGAATTTGAGCTCGTAATCGATAAACCTGCGGTAATTCCGTCAGCATATTACTTTTGAGCCCTAGAATTTCTGCAGAGTTTAAGTTGCGTATTGCGGATTCATAATCCTTCTTGCTTTTATTTAGTGCTGCGAGTCTTAAATTATAATCTAGCTTCTCCGAATTGTTAGTAATTAGAGGTTTAGCTAAATCAAAAAAGTATTGTGAACTATCGGTGTTCTTTTTTACATAAGCAGACCCAAGAATAGAATAGGAGTGGAATAAGAGAGCTTCATTATTCTTAAGAGATTCTCTAATTTCTAATGCCTTTAAATAATTATTTATAGCAGACAATTGTTGTCCCTTTTTTTCATGAACCATTCCTATGTTATTCAAGGCAACGCAAATCCCTTTTTCAGAATTCTCATCTGTGCTATCTTTAGAAAACTCTTCTATCGCTGTATGATAGTTACTTTCGGCTTTTACTAAATTAATGTTATCAGAATAATATACATTCCCGATTTCTAAATGCCACCAACCTAACTGATCATTGTGATCTCTAGCATAATCAAGGCCTTTATGGAATGCTTCAAGGGCTAATAACTGTTCACCTTGTTGCACACATAAGTGTCCTAGTCTTCCATACCAGTAAGATAAAACTGAGTCGACTTGATTTTTTTCAGCTACGCCTACCGCTATGTTAGCATAATGAATTGATTTGGAAAGATTAGAAGACTCCGTTTGGTCAACAATTTTCTTTAGGGTTTGAAGTTTTGCTTCAGTATTTCCTTCCTGAGTAAATTGATCGAGATCTCTGAGTAACGTAATTAGTTTGTTTTCGGCTTGTACTCCAGTGTTCGCAAACAACAAAGTCGCGAAAATCAAATAACTGAATATCCATCTGAGCGATGACCCCATATTTGGTAGTGCTGTTACGTTAAGTTTTATTTCAGAAAATGACACCTAAGCCACTAACGAACATTCAAAGATATACGATCCGAATTAGAATAGCAACTAATCCGGTTTTCTCTAAAGAAAGCAAGCAAAGTAATACCTAGTTCTTCCGATAAATCAACAGCGAGAGAAGACGGTGCAGAAACCGCTATTATAACGGGTATTTTGGCCATATATGCTTTACTTACGATCTCGTAAGAAACTCTTCCACTTACTAGTAAGACGTCTAAATCATCTAATTTATTTTTTAAAATTCCACCTCCAATAACTTTATCTACCGCATTATGTCTTCCAATATCTTCAAACATGCTTATTAGTGATCCATCTTTGCTAAACCCTGCTACACCATGGCATCCACCTGTTGATTTAAATAATTCCTGTTTTTCCTCCATGATCTGGAACATGGATTGTATTTGATCGAAAGAAATAGAAAACTGTTGTTCTAATGCTGGTTTATCATCTAAAAAGTCGTTTTTTTCAATTTTTCCACATATCCCGCATGACGAAACTGAAAGTAGGTTTCTTTTATCCAAAAACTCAGAACGACTATGTTCAGGATTGGTGTTAACATTTACCGCGGTAGTAATACCTGATTTTTTTTCTACGATTTGATAGTCAAAATCAGCTTCAAGGGGGAGAATGTTTTCGGTAAATAGGATTCCACGCGTTAATTCTCGATCGGCCCCCGGGCTTCTCATAGTTAGCGTGAAAGGAGCAGTGTTAACATTTATTAATAAAGATTCTTCTATGACCAATGCATCCTGTACTGGTTCATCCTTAGAATCCTTGATTCGGATTGCACCGTAATTTTTATAATTTTTTGATTCAGACATTTTATATGTTCAAAGGTACTTAATAGCTGATATAATTCGAAATAGTTTAACATGGAAACACCATTTTGTGAAATGGGTGGTTTGGTTAAAATGAATCCTGAATACCGAATGTCGTTCGAAACATATATATTTGCCATCCACTAATTTTATTATGCAGGATTTAAACGCTTTTAAGCAATTTCTTTCTGAACCAAGAAAGATTGTGATTACAACGCATCATAAACCAGACGCGGACGCTCTAGGTTCTTCGCTAGCTTGGCATCATTATTTGGTATCAAAAGGACATAGTTCAACGGTAATTACCCCTACTGATTATCCAGATTTCCTTAAATGGATGGAAGGAGAGAAGGACGTTGTTAATTTTGAGGAAGATGCTGAATTGACTCAGAAATTAATGGAAGAGGCAGATCTTATCTGTTGTTTGGACTTTAGCGCATTGAATAGAATTAATGAGCTGGGAGAAATTGTTAGAAGTACTTCAGCGAAAAAAGTATTGATTGATCATCACAGAAATCCTGAAGACTTTGCCGACTTTTCATTCTGGGATGTCAAGAGAGCGGCCACCGCCGAATTGATTTATGAATTAATCGTTAACCTTGGAGATAGAGAGTTGTTAACTAAACCGATTGCTGCTTGTATTTATGCTGGGATGATGACTGACACAGGTTCATTCAGGCATCCAAGTACCTCAGCTAGAGTGCATGAAATAGCAGCCGAAATATTAACTTTAGGAGTAGATACCTCCGAAATACATAGGTTAATTTACGATGCAAGTTCAGAAGATAGAATTAGGTTCTTGGGATTTGCTCTAAGCGAAAAACTTAATGTTAACAGAAAGTTGAGGACTGCGTATATTGTGATTTCCGCAGATGAACTTAAAAGATTTAACTCCAAAACAGGAGATACAGAAGGTTTGGTTAATTATGCGTTATCCATCGAAAATGTAGTTTTTGCTGCAATTATCATTGATAGAAAGAAAGCGGTTAAAATGTCATTTAGATCCGTAGGTACTTTCTCAGCAGCCGACTTTGCCTCTACTCATTTCAACGGAGGAGGACACTTCAATGCAGCTGGAGGAATGACAGAATGGACTTTGGAAGAAACGGTAAAGCACTTTGAATCGCTACTACCACAATACGAAGAGCAATTATTGGCTGTAAAATAAAAGTTATAAAAGCGGTACGAAGTTTGCTCATTTGGACTTGAATTAATATTATTGAAAATATGAAAAAGTTGTTGATACTGTGTGGCATTTCGTTAATGTTTGTTGGAGCTGGTTTTGCTCAAAACGATACTTTAATTACCGAATCTGGACTTAAGATTTTAATTATTGAGAATGGAACGGGTTTTAAACCTTCTCCAGGAAGTAAAGTTTGGGTTAATTATGTGGGTTATCTTTCAGATGGAACTGAGTTTGATAATTCAGAAGGTTATCCCTTGAAATTTACCGTAGGTAAGCACGAGGTTATATTAGGTTGGGAGGAAGGAGTTACCTTTTTGCAAAAAGGAGGTAAAGCCAAAATTTGGGTTCCTTCTGAGTTAGGTTACGGAGAAAAAGGATATCCAGCAGTGGAAGGCGTAGATATGGTTCCTATTCCACCCAACGCGGATTTAATGTTTGAAATAGAATTAACAAAGGTTAAATAAATTTTAACCAATTATATATAGAAGCAAAGCATGAATATATTAATAATAGGAGCAGAAGAGTTGCAGGAAGAATTTAATCTGAAGTTCAACAACGATCATAATTATACGTTTATACCTGCCCAGTCATTGGCTCCTCACTTTATAGAGGAGAATGACATTATCTTTGATTTTGCTATCGATGAATTAGCAGATTCAATGGCTTACTATTATGATAGAGAAGAGAAGTTGATTTTCGTCAACAGCGTAAAAACATCTTTGTCTGAGCTACAATTTATCTTTGGAGAGATTAGTTGTAAAATGTTTGGATTCAATGGACTACCAACATTTATCAACCGCGAGGTATTTGAAGTGACCTTGTTGAATGAAGAAGATAAAGAAGCTTTGGATTACTGTTGCAAGGAATTGGAAACAGAATATGCTTTAGTTAAGGATCGAGTTGGAATGGTGACGCCTCGGATCGTCTGCATGATTATCAATGAAGCTTGTTACACGCTCCAAGAAGGAACAGCGAGTATAGAAGATATTGATTTAGGCATGAAGTTGGGCACAAATTATCCTCATGGACCATTCGAGTGGGCAGATAAAATTGGTATTGAGCACGTTTTTGAATTGTTAGAAGCCGTGTACATGGATACTAAAGACGAGCGTTACAAAATATGTCCATTGCTTAAGACCAAATATCTTAGAGAAGAGGCATTCTTAGCCTAATTCCACAATTTTACTTAAAGAGATAATGTGATACATGGTGTTTTTCCGTGTATTTACGTACCTTTGCGGCAAATTTTAGGAAATTATGCTGTCAGTATCTAATGTATCCCTTCGTTTTGGGAAGAGAGTTCTTTTTGAGGACGTTAATATTAAGTTTTCAGAAGATCGTTGTTATGGGGTGATCGGAGCCAATGG
>JAHDFW010000077.1:0-3199 GCA_020627945.1 Cytophagales bacterium | reverse complement strand
TGGTTGGAGAACTTCCTAATCGATTTTAAGAATACCGTTATTGTTGTATCTCACGATCGTCACTTCTTAGATACGGTTTGTACCAATGTTGTTGATATTGACTTCGGGAAGATTAATTCGTTTACGGGGAATTATTCCTTCTGGTATCAGTCTAGTCAGTTGGCATCAAAACAAGCGGCTGACAGAAATAAAAAACTTGCTGACAAACAAAAAGAATTACAAGAGTTTGTTGCAAGATTCTCTGCAAATGCTTCGAAATCTAAGCAAGCTACGAGCCGTAAGAAGTTACTGGAGAAAATTAACCTTGACGAAATTAAGCCAAGTAGTCGTCGTTATCCAGCTATTATTTATACACAGGAACGTGAAGCTGGAGATCAGATTTTAGAGGTTGAAGGATTGGCTAAATCAACAGATGCAGGTCAATTGTTTTCTAACTTTGATTTAGTATTGGACAAAGGTGATAAAGTAGCCTTCATTGCAAATGACAGTTTAGCAACTACTGCATTTTTTGATATTATCAATGGTGAGTTGGAGGCAGACGCAGGTGAATTTAAGTGGGGACAAACCATTACCAATTCATATTTACCATTGGAAAACGCGAAGTATTTCGATACAAAATTAAACCTAGTAGATTGGTTGAGACAATTCTCTAAGGAGAAAGACGAAACGTACATTAGAGGTTTCTTAGGTAAGATGTTATTTACAGGAGAAGAATCTCAAAAGGAAGCGAATGTATTGTCAGGAGGTGAGAAAGTACGTTGCATGGTATCTCGAATGATGATGAAAAACGCCAATGTTTTAGTGTTGGACGAACCAACCAACCACTTAGATCTTGAATCAATTACTGCATTTAACAACTCGTTGAAAGACTTTAAAGGAACAGTGCTATTTACTTCTCATGATCATGAGTTTGTACAAACTGTTGCAAATCGTATTGTTGAAATTTTCCCAGGAGGAATTTTGGACAAGCGTATGACTTACGACGAATATTTAGAGAGTGAGAGAGTACAAGAACAACGTGAAGAAATGATGGCAATGAACGTATAAAAACGTTTAGTTAATAGATTTTAAAAACTGGTTGCAGATTAATTCTGTAACCAGTTTTTTTGTTATTCCATATTGTTGTTTTCAACTGTTTTTCCAAATTGAGGAATCTTATCTTTAATCATATCCCCAGTTTTGGCGAGTTTTTTCTTAGGTCTTAAATATATCTGGATCATAATGATGAATGTGATAGCAAATGCCAAAAGATAGCCTAAAAGTAATGCTAGTGTTCCTTCTTTATTCCCAAAATGGAATTCAAGATCCAGCAATTGATAAAATATCAGGGACCCTAGTATGAGAATACCAAATATTGCTAAAATCCCGATTATTGGGAAACCAAATATGCCAATTAAGGTTCTATGTAAAATACGTAAATTCAGATTTTTGGCTTGTTTGTAGAAACCGATTCCAGATAGGATCGGGAGTAGAGTGAATTCTATTGTAAGTATAGCTTGCACAATTAACAAAGCTATATTTATATGGTGATCAACTATCTGTACGGTTTCCATTTGGTATTAGATTGATTTAGGGAGATTACTCAAAATTGACCTGATCATCAGTTTCTGGCTTTCCAAAATCGCTCATGTTGTGTTTTCTTAATTCAGGGTTGTAAGGTTTGTTTTTAAGATGTTGGTAGTACATATAACTTGCTATCCCACCAACTATATATCCGCCAAACGAAATCATAATATCTAAACCTGTGTCTAATTCGAAATTTTCATCATTTAGGTAAAATATTCCTATTAGTACTCCTATCGTTAAAGGTAAGCCTAAACTTATTCCAAGGTACATTAGAATCCCTCGTGCCCCCCAAGCACTTCCTTTGTATCCTTTTTCTTCAGCAAGTTTTTTATAACGATTATAAATGTAGATTGAGACTAAAATTAGTATTAGCATGTGACTTTATTCAAAGTTGTCAGATTGATTTTGATCTTGTTTTCCGAATTGATTGACTAGAGCGTCATCCGTATTGACATTCGATTGTCTTCTGAGCCAGTAATAAATTACATATGTAATTCCACCTGCAAGACCCATAGAACCAATGCTACGAGCCATAAGAAATTCGCTATATGTCTCCCAGTTTTGGCCAAATTCGGATTGATAATACAAGTATTGTATTAAATGCCATGTTCCTAATTGCAATCCAGCGAATGTAAGAGCACCAATTCCACCCCAAATCCATTGCTGCTTGCCTTTATCCTTTGCAACATTTCGAAAGGTGATGAAGATTTGGATGATGAAAAATATGTATAAACCGTATTGAATCATTTTTTACCGAAGTCCTCTAAGTTTTTCTGGGCTCTTTCTTTATCCTTTAGTTTTTTAATGTAAGCATGAAAATAACCAAAAGATAAGAAGTATGAAGCGAAAATGACATTAATAACTGGAGCACCGTTGTCTTTATATTCGAAAAGAGAGTTGTGCGCTGTCTGCTCTGAATAGTTCAACCAAGCTGTAATAAGTTGACAAAAAATGTAGAGCAATACAAGTGGAGCAATTGAAGTGAGCAGCATGAGACCTAATGAAAAACGATTATTGCGTTTCAAAAACCAATAAACTGATGAACTAAAGAGAATCGTTAGAATTAGAATCGTAAACTGATAATATACCAAAGGAAAATAAAACCCAGACATTTACTCAAATTCAGAATTTTTTTCCTCCTTTCCAAATTCGTTTAATTGTTCGGTGCCATTCTCTATTATAATAGCACGATATTTTTTTCTTGAGCGCAGGTAATGGCCTAATTGTGTGAGGCTAGCTAAAAGATAAAGTATATAAATGGATGGGGTGAATTTTAAATCATGTTCGAAAATTAATGAACTGAGGGATTCTGCTAAACCGAAAGAAATACTTAATATGCCTGTTAAGATAGGTGAAAAGAAAATCCCCATAAACCCGCGCCAAAATCTTCGTAGTTTATATTTAACAGCTTGGAAATAATAAAGTAGTCCCCATGCTCCAGTAACTACCAAAAAGAGATCGTCGAGCATATTTTAGGGGTTTCGCCTTCTCTTAATCTCCTCGCTAATCAACTTCAATTCTCTGCCCATTTGACCAGCAACGGACGTGTTTTCATCTGCTCTTCTAATCAAATAGGGGACTACAGATTTAACAGGTCCATAAGGAACATACTTGGCTACATTGTATCCTGCAT
>JAHDFW010000003.1 GCA_020627945.1 Cytophagales bacterium | reverse complement strand
GACCTAGAAGGCGAGCCAAATATGTTGAAAATTAGATATGATCTTGTTGATTGGGACGCAGAACAAAAGAATGAAAATCAGGATTTTGTAAAGGTGAACTTTTATGAAGAGAAGTACTCGTGGGACGGTAATGAATTTGATTTATATCAGCCAAAGAAATTGATAGGTAGTTCAAAACGCTTTAGGTGATTTCTATGAAAGTAATTTGTTTATTAAACTTTTGTACAGATAAATAGTTAATTATTAATAACTTGAGGTCCTAATATGAAAAAGGACTTACAAGGCTTATTACTAACGCTGCTGGTGTTGTTTCTCTGTACTTCAGTTGAGGCTCAATCTTACTTTAGTAAGCTAATTGGAGAAAACTCGGTGGATGAAAAGGCATCTCGCGTTGGACAACTTGCTGATGGCAGTATTTATATTATTGCGAGCAATGATCCAATAGGTACGGGCAATGCCGATGTCGCATTACATAAGCTAAATTCCCAAGGGGAGGAACAGTGGGTGAAATATTACGGGGATCAGGATAGTGAATATCCAAGTTCTTGGGTATTTGATGAAGTAAATGGGAAAATTACGTTTCTGGCAGAATCTCACAACAGTGATTTGACTTTGTCAGCATCTATATTTCAAGTTGATTTGGAAGGTGAAATAATCTGGAATCAAGAATATAATGTTGACTCTGGTTCTGTGGCGCTTAGAGGTATAGTTAAGACAGAAAGAGAAGAAGGTTACATCTGTGTGGGCTTTACCAGTCAACCAGGTGGTGACAACGATTATTTTGTGCTTAGGGTTGATGCTAAAGGAACAGAGATTTGGAGAAACATATTTGGCGACGAGAAAAATGAATTTGGTGCTTGCGTTCAAGAAATTTCCGATGGATATATGATTTATGGAGACTATGGGTTTACGAATTCATCAGGTTATCGAGTACGTTGGTTGAAATTAGGCTTTGATGGTCAGGTAATACTAGATGCAGTTCATGACTGGTCGTTTAACTCAGGTTGTAAAACTTCGCTCAAAGCGAAAGATGGTTCTATATATGTTGTAGGAGAAAGTGCTACAAGGTCATCCCCTTCCTTTGACGTGTTTCTTCTAAAGTTTGATAGTAATGGAGAATTTTTGTGGGAGAAGTTATTTGAGGCAACAGATAAGGGAGATGCAGGATTTAATATTTGTGAAGTAGGAACAGATACTTTTTTGATCACAGGATATTCTTATAACCCTCAAATAGAAAATACGGATGCCTATGCGCTAATGATGGATAAAAATGGAAATTTACTTGAGAAAAAATTTCATGATTTAGGTTCCAATGTAGACATGGGCTACGATATTATTCCTTCAGTTCAGGGAGGATACTTACTTGCAGGAAGTTCTACTATTTCTCAACAGAATCAGATTTTTTTGATTTATGACACCATAGATGCTTTGCCTAAACCAAATGGTATTCCATTGCCTAACGATCGTATTTTTAAGGTATATCCGAATCCTACATCGGATATTTTAATAATTGAAGGGATTGACCAGACAATTACGTATAAGATTAATAGTGTGAATGGCAGTTTGATTAAGTCAGGGCACTTAAAGAGTGGCGAACCGTTAGAATTAAACGAGTTGAGTAGCGGTGTTTACTTTTTAAATATTCAACTAGATCAACAAGTTCAGACCCACAAAATATTTATTGAATAAGTTAGTTTTTTGGCTTATTCATATGCTTTTTCACCATCCAACCAAAAATTAATGTAGACAAGGTTGCGGTAACTACTGCACCTCCAATGGTTGGAATGAACTGGTACTCATCATCTAAAAATACGCCGCATCCATAGAAAGTGGATGCCATGATACACCAATAAATACCAAGTAAGATGTTTATTTTACTCATGGAATAAAGTTAGTTAAAATAACTGAAACGGTTTTAAATCGATTAATCTGTTATCTTTAATACTCTAAGCAACACTTAGACGAATGGAAAAAGCAGTAAAAAGGGAAAAGGGAATAGAGTGGTGGATGTATTTCGCGTTGGCGGTAATTCTTCTAACTGGATTAACGGTAGGCTTGGTATATACGAGATTGGGTACTTTAGGTTTGGTAATTTATTATCTTGGTCCATTAACGATCGTAGTGACTTCTATTATTGGAATAATCATTGGATTGATTTATTCAATAAAACATAAACCGTTTTTTAAAGCTATGCGAGTAGTCGTATTTCTAGTACTGATTGCAGGCTGTTTTGTCAATTCGATTTTTGGAAAATACCCATCTTACTATGATGATAAGCCTAGTGAAGTGAATTTTATTTTACCGTTAGATACCACAATTTACGTAGCATGGGGAGGTCGAGAGTTGAATCAAAACTATCATGCTTATGCACCAGATCAATGTTGGGCATATGACTTGTTATTGTTGAAAGATGGTAAAACATATGATGGCGATAGCTCAGAGCTTACGAGTTATTATTGTTATGGCTTACCTATTCTTGCTCCAGCAACAGGAGAGGTGATTAAAACATTTGATGATGCGAAAGAGGCGCAAATAGGTACCATGGGAGATGCCCTTAATCCTCTTGGAAATCATGTGGTAATCAAAGTTTCAGAAGGGGAGTATCTGTTTATTTGTCATATTAAACCAGGTACCATAAAGGTAGAAAAAGGGGAGCAGGTCGAGCAAGGTCAAATCTTAGCACAAGTTGGAAATTCAGGTCACACTTCTGAACCCCATATTCACATGCATCTACAAAGTACAGATCAATTAGGTTTTGGAGAAGGAATTCCAATGCCGTTTTCTAATTATGTTTTAGAAGATGGCACAAAAGTTAAGAAAGGTATTCCTACAGGAGGTTTTGGAGAAGAAGGAGAATTTCTAGGGCAGTCGATAAGGAATGCTTATTAGTTTACAAAAAATACTGTGGGAGTTCTAGAATGGGAGTTAAATAATCAACGTACACTGCGGGGTTTTGATTGCTCAAAACCCTGGTGGCTTGGAATGAAGCCGGGGTAAAAATTACCAAACCACCACCTAAGCTAAACTATATCGCAGCGACGTTTGATTCTAGATTACTCGAATTTACGCAGAGATTATGAATAAAGTTACCGCAACTTTATAAGTGGTAGGTTTTATTGGATAAATGGTTGGTATTTTTACATGTGTGGTAAATTGCACCAAACAAAAATGCCACGCTGATTTTCCTCAACGTGGCATTACTTAATTGATTTATAAAATTTTATAGGTACATCACCTCTTTAATCGCTCTTATCACATTCTTAACATTAGGTGCAGCTTCTTCCAATAAAGTTGGGCTAAATGGGAAAGGCGTGTCACTTTGTGTTACTCTTCTTACTGGTGCATCTAAATAATCGAACGCATGCTTTTGCACATTGTAAGTGATCTCTGTAGAAATTGAACCAAATGGGAAAGATTCTTCAACTACTACTAGTCTGTTGGTCTTTTTAACAGAGTTAACAATACTCTCAACATCCATCGGGCGAATAGTTCTAAGATCGATCACCTCAATAGAGTGTCCTTCTTTTTCCATTTCTTCTGCAGCAGCTTGAGCTACTTTAAGAATCTTACCAAAAGTTACAATTGTACAGTCAGTACCTTCTTTAACGATGTTGGCTTTACCAATTGGAATTAAATACTCTTCTTCAGGTACTTCTCCTTTGTCCCCGTACATTTTTTCAGACTCCATAAATAATACAGGGTCATTATCACGGATTGCAGATTTTAAAAGCCCCTTTGCATCGTAAGGATTCGAAGGAGTAATTACCTTCAAACCTGGGATGTGAGAGTACATTTGCTCAAAACTTTGCGAGTGAGTTGCTGCTAATTGTCCAGCAGTACCATTACCACCTCTAAATACAATTGGGCAATTGAATTGTCCACCTGACATTTGCAACATCTTTGCTGCATGGTTAATGATTTGGTCAGCTGCAAGAATTGCAAAGTTCCATGTCATGAACTCAACGATTGGTCTTAGTCCGTTCATTGAAGCTCCAACAGCGATACCTGCAAAACCTAACTCAGAAATAGGAGAGTCAATCACACGTTCTGGACCAAATTCGTCCAACATGCCTTTACTAACTTTGTATGCTCCATTGTATTCTGCTACCTCTTCTCCCATGAGGTAAATATTTTTGTCAGTCCGCATCTCCTCGGACATTGCTTCATTAAGTGCTTGTCTGAATGCTATTTCTCTCATGGTTTTATTAGTTAATGGTTGCGAAATACACCAATGGATTTTCCATTATTTTCTTAAAGGTTCCAAGGAAGTCAGAACCAACAGCTCCGTCAACGGCTCTGTGATCACAAGAAAGAGTTACTTTCATTTTGTTACCCACTACTATTTCTCCGTTCTTAACTACAGGTTCGTTACGAATAGCGCCAACGGCCATGATGCAAGAACTTGGCGAGTTTATAATGGAGGTGAAACTTTCTATTCCTGCCATACCAAGATTAGAAACCGTAAACGTATTTCCATCCATCTCAGCAGGTTGAAGCTTACCTTCTTTAGCTTTACCAGCAAGTTGTTTAGATTCAGCAGACATGTCTGAAATAGACAGTATGTCTGCGTGGTTAATCACTGGTACTACAAGCCCATCCTGAACAGCTACAGCCATACCTACGTTGATATCTCCTTTGTAAACAATGTGCGTGTCCGTCCATTGTGAGTTCACTTTAGGATGCTTCACAAGCGCCAATGCACAAGCTTTCATCACAAGGTCATTGAAAGATACTTTTCTACCATCTTCTTCTAATGCAGCATTAAGCGCTTTTCTATCGCGAATAGCATTGTCCATGTCGATGTCCATCGTCAAATAGAAGTGAGGCGCAGTAAACTTACTTTCAGAAAGTCTTCTAGCAATAGTTTTACGCATCATTGAGTGAGGAACAGATTCATCTTGTCTGTTTCCTTGAACAACAGTTCTTGCACCTCCAGCAGATCCTTTAAATGACTCTATGTCCTTTTTAACTACTCTACCCTCAGGTCCAGTTCCTTGCACCGCAGAAAGGTCGATGCCTTTTTCAGCAGCCATTTTCTTAGCAAGAGGAGAAGCCTTTACACTTCCATCGCTAGCTACAGGTGCGCTAGTTGCAACTGGAGCCGCAGCAGGAGCTTCTTCTTTCTTTTCTTCTGGAGCAGGAGCAGCTTCACTTGAACCGCCTCCATTTCCTTCAGCAGCAAGGATTGCTTCTACATCTTCTCCTTTCTTTCCTAATATTGCTAAAACAGAGTTAACTGGAGCAGCAGCACCAGCTTCTAAACCAACGTAAAGCAAAACTCCTTCTTCAGGAGATTCAAACTCCATGTTCGCTTTGTCTGTTTCAATTTCAGCTAGGAGATCTCCCGTTTTAACGCTATCTCCTACATTTTTATGCCATTCTGATACTACACCTTCGGTCATAGTATCACTTAGTTTAGGCATTCTTATAATTTCAGCCATTTTCTAATTTCTTATTCTATGATAAATGGATAATCTTCTTGTGTGTACACGTCTTCGTGCAAATCCGTTTCTGCATTTGGAAGAGGTGAATCTTCAGCAAATTTCACGCATTCTGCTACTTCTTGTTTCACGTCAGCTTCTACTTGCTCAATTTGCTTTTCTGTCATGAATTTATTCTTACGAATAATACTCAATACTTGCTCAATCGGATCCTCCTTCTTCATCTTCTCAACTTCGTCTTTAGTACGATATTTTTGAGGGTCAGACATTGAATGTCCTTTGTATCTATACGTTTCAACGTTAAGAAGAACAGGTCCTTTTCCAGCTCTACAGTGTTTTGCCCATTTTTTGAAAGCATCTGTAACTGCTTCAGGATCCATTCCATCAACTGTTTCAGAAGGCATGTCATAAGATAAGCCTAACTTAGATAGGTCATGAACATTAGTTGTTCTTTCAACAGAAGTACCCATTGAATAACGGTTGTTTTCTACGATGAAAATAGTAGGGATTTTCCAAAGCATCGACATATTGAATACTTCATGTAACATTCCCTGACGTGTAGCACCGTCACCCATGAAACAAAGACATACGTTTTTTGTTCCCTTATACTTCTCAGCGAAACCGATTCCAGCTCCTAATCCGATTTGTCCACCAACAATTCCGTGACCACCAAAGTAGCCTACTTCTTTGTCGAACATGTGCATGGAACCACCTTTACCTTTCACTACTCCTGTAGTTTTTCCGTAAAGTTCAGCCATGATTCGTTTTGGATCAGTACCAAGTGCCATAGGTTGTACGTGACATCTATACGCACTTACTACCTTGTCGTCTTTTTCGATACCACTCATCAATCCAGCTAGAATAGCTTCTTGCCCTATGTATAAGTGACAGAAACCTCCAAATTTTTGCTGAACATATAAGTGACCACATTTTTCTTCAAATCTTCTGGCCAAAAGCATCATTTTGTACCAGTCGATATACGTTTTTTTACTGTATTTAGTTTTTGCAGCCATAATGTATTGCGCAATATTGTTTGTAATCTCTTGCTAAAACCCGCTTTGAATACTCGTTTTTAAACGATTTAGACAAATTAGGCCTCAAATTTAACTAATTTCCCACGTTTCTCCACTAAAAAGTAGATCATCTACGTTATTAAATTTTGATGCGGCACGAACTTGCTCCACTTGTTCCTCTACAAGGTTATTGTAAGTTTCACCCTTAACCGCTCTTATAACTCCCAAAGCAACAGGGAATTCTGGAGCTTTCATTCGAATTAACATCGAATGTAAAGTAGTGTCCTCTTCATGTGCATCGTGAACCAAAATATCTTCTTCAGTAATTCCATTTTCTCCTATGGTAACTACTTCTAATTTAAACCCATTAAGAACAAGACCTTTGTTTTTTTCTTTTCCAAAGATCATTGGCTTACCATGTTCAAGGTGAAGTTGGAATTCATCACGAGTGTCTCTTGCAGTAATTGCTGCATGAGTTTTGTCATTGAATATCACACAGTTTTGTAGGATTTCAATCATGGAAGTGCCTCGAAATTGTTCTGATTCAATGAATATTTGAGTCATGTGCTTAGGATCGGTGTCAACTACACGAGCGAAAAATCTTCCTCTTGCACCAAGAACTAGTTCACCTGGAATAAAAGGAGTGTCCAAAGATCCTTGAGGAGATGACTTGGTTTTAATTCCTTGCTCACTTGTTGGAGAAAATTGACCTTTCGTAAGACCGTAAATTTCGTTGTTGAAAAGCAGAATGTTAATGTCAATGTTTCTTCTAAGTGCATGTATGAAGTGATTTCCCCCTATTGCTAAAGCGTCACCATCTCCAGTAATTTGCCAAACGCTTAATTCAGGGTTAGCTATTTTCATACCCGTAGCGAATGCAGGAGCTCTTCCATGTAAAGAGTGCATTCCATAGGTATTCATGTAATAAGGAAAACGTGACGAGCATCCAATTCCAGAAATGAATAGAAAATCTTCTTTTTTCCTACCAAGTTCTGGAAGAGCTTTTTGAATGGCTCTTAGAATGGCGTAATCACCACATCCTGGGCACCAACGAACCTCCTGATCGCTAGCAAAATCTTTGTATGTATATTCAGCTACTTCAGCCATAATGGTTCAATTTATTTTAAGTACTTTCTAAATTCCTCAGTTAGTTCACCAACTCCGAAAGGTTTACCTTTCACTTTGTTGTATTGCTCAAACGTAAGGTCTTGGAATGTTCCACCAAGATATTTTACGAACTGCCCTAAGTTCAATTCACAAACTAGTACATGTTCGAATTGCTCGAATATTTCTCTAGTGTTTTTTGGTAACGGATTGATGTAATTGAAGTGTGCTAGACCAATACTTTCTCCTTCTAGTAATACCGAATCTACTGCATCCAATAAACTTCCATACGTTCCTCCCCAACCTACAACCAGTAGTTTTCCTTTTTGATTACCATGGATCGTTTGTTCTGGAATAAAGTCAGCGATTTTTTCAATTTTATCTGCACGTAACTGACACATCAGTTCATGATTTTCTGGATCGTAGGAAACGTTTCCAGTGATATTTTGTTTTTCCAATCCACCCACACGGTGTTCAAGTCCTGGTGTTCCTGGAACTGCCCAACCACGTACGCCTTTTTCATCTCTTTCGAAAGGCATCCAGTTTTCCGTTCCTTCTTCTACAATAGGAGGGTTAATATCTGCAAGTTCCGCTGTGGATTTAATTTTCCATGGTCCAGCCCCATTACCCAAATATCCATCAGATAACAAAAGCACAGGAGTCATATGTTCTAGGGCAATTTTAGATGCCTGAAACGCATAGTCAAAGCAATTATTAGGTGTGCTAGGAGCAATTACCGGAACAGGGCTCTCTCCATTACGTCCGTAAAGAGCCTGTAATAAATCTGATTGTTCGGTTTTTGTAGGTAAACCTGTAGAAGGTCCACCACGCTGAACATTAACAATTACAAGTGGCAACTCTGTTGAAACTGCTAGTCCAATAGCTTCGCCTTTAAGTGCAAGCCCAGGTCCAGAAGTAGTAGTAATGGCTAGATTACCAGCATAACTTGCCCCAATAGCGGCACATACACTGGCAATTTCATCTTCTGCTTGAAATGCTCTGCACCCGAAATGTTTGTACTTGGCTAATTCATGAAGAATATCAGAAGCAGGTGTAATAGGGTAGGAACCCAAAAATAACTTTCTTCCAGATTTTTCTGAGGCAGCTAAGAAGCCCCATGCCGTTGCGACGTTACCCATGATGTTTCTATAAACACCTGGTTCCATTTTCGCTGGAGCTACAGAGTAAGTCGAGGAAATAGCCTCAATGGTAATTGCAAAGTTATATCCAGCTCTCAAAGCCAATTTATTAGCATTGATTAAATCCGGTTTTGATGCAAACTTTTGCTCAAGGAACGACTCCGTATATTTCATAGGACGGTTGAACATGAAATATACCATTCCCAAAGCAAACATGTTTTTGGAACGCTCCACATGTTTACGTTCCATTCCAGTTTCTTTTAAGGCTTCTCTGGTAAGAGAAGTAATTGGCGCTTCAACTAGGTTGTATGAATCTAAAGTTCCATCTTCAAGAGGGTTTCCTTCCCAACCTGCTTTTTCGCAGTCTCTCTGTTTAAAACTGTCCGTATCTACGATAATTGTTTTACCGGCTTCTATTAAGCTAAGGTTAGCCAGAAGTGCGGCTGCATTCATACAAACCAGAACATCTGGGTTGTCCCCTGGATTATGAATTCTGGTATGCCCAATGTGAACTTGAAATCCAGATACTCCAGCTACAGTTCCTTGAGGAGCTCTGATTTCTGCAGGGTAGTCAGGATAAGTCGCAAGGTCGTTGCCAAATAAAGCAGACGTATCGGTAAATTGTGAACCAGTAAGTTGCATCCCGTCTCCGGAATCTCCAACGAACTTGATTACAACTTTATCTAATTCTTTTGTACTGTTTGTCATTATTTAAACGGTTTAGACCGATTTTTTCGGGTGCAAAAGTAAGGTTTAATTTCCATTTAAAAAACAATCCACACCAATAAGGACACTGTAATGCGACACTTATTGTAAAAATAACAATAAATATAATACGCCAAAACACCTTTGTATGATTGTTTCAGGATAAAACCCTAAAATCAACTAATAGGTTCACTTTGTTTAATATTATTTAATAATATTAAAACAAAACAAGAAGTCAGTGTTGGACAAAGTTCTAATTAATGACTCACAACAATTTGTTTTTGGCCAAGGTTGTTACCAGAAGTATTTCGAACACGAACCACGTACAAACCATTACTCCAGTTGCCAACGTTAATTGGGATTTTGTTAGCACCTTTCAAGATATTCTCTACATGAACTCTTTGACCTTGTAACGAATAGACTTCTACCAATAAGTCATTGGTTTTTACTGGTTCTCCGAATAACAAAGTAGCGTTTTGTTGTGCAGGGTTAGGAAACCAACCAAAAACTAACTTGTCTTCAAGATTGGAAGAAACTCCTGTAGAGTTAACAAAGCTCTCAGTAAAATTGGTTTGAAGAATTTCTTTTGTGTCGTTATCTTGAATGCATACGATTACTCTCATTTGCGACTGATCACCATAGAACGACTGATTATAAGTCCATCCTTCAGTAAAAGAAGTTGATTCATCTTGATTCCAGGATTTGATAAACTTGGTTCCCGTTGCATCAGGCAGCATTTGTTTCATTACACTTCTGAAGCTGTTATCACCATTAAGACCTGTAAGCTCAGTAATTTCTTTTTCCACCACCATTATGTGTACCGTTAAGTTCCTTTCGGGTTGGTCAAAACGAGATGTTATAGTTGGGGTAACATTCACGCTTTGCTCACCATTGATATCGGCTAGAATAGCAATGTCAAATTCAGCATCTGCCAATGACCGTCTCGTCATGATTTTTTCGTTCCATTGTGCACTTAACGCTTGATATTGATTACCATCCATAACTCCTAAGGAAGGTTCAAGTATCCCATAATATAAATTTCTCGCACTTGCGTCGGCTGAATTGTCCTCATACATAGGATCTGGACCAAGTGCACTAGAAATGTGATATTGCACATCAACAACATCCAGTGGATTATTACTAACAACGTTATCAACTACATCATCACTTAAAGTAGATGCAGAACTTGATGAGTTAGTAAAGTGTTCATAGAGCACCATTCTGGTTCTTTCTCCGATCCAAATGTTATCAAAGGCAAAACCTTCTCCAAGAGATACAGAGTTAGGAGAGGTACTAAAAGCAAACCTGAATTTAACATCCGTTAAACCTGCTACAGAATCAAGACTATGCCTTGCTTCTCTCCATGAAGAATCTGATTCAAGAGACCATCCTTTAAGTTCGCCGCCAGGTTGACCACCAATTGCTTCATGATCATACCAATTGATTCCTGTTTCTAATTCACCCAAGTTTTGCCATGTTACAGCATTGTCAATGGAATATTGAAGATTTGCTCCATCTACACCTGCACTCATATTTGTTTTTATATCAAACACAATCATGGGGCGTTGCAGAGAACTGAGATCAAAACATACACCATCCACGTACGAATGTTCACCAGCTACATTAGTGTCCGCTGAAGTATAGTAGGAGTGGTTACCAGTAGCAACATCACTAAAATAAGGAGCGTCTTGAATCCCCATAATCCAAGTAGAAGTATCTGCGAAAGATTCGGGTACAATACCAGGCACCCAGTTTCCGTCTCCATTTTCAAAATCTTCGAAATAAGGATAAGAACTTATCACTGGTCGAATATTTAGCACTCTGGTTAATGAGTCAATACAATTTTTATTGGTTGCAATAGTTAGTTGAACATTGTAAGACCCTAGAATAGCATATGTATGTAGCGGGTTTCTCAACGTTGAAGTTTGCCCATCTCCAAAGTCCCAATGCCATGAAACCATTGGATCTAAAGTAGTGTCGTTTTCGGCCTTAGATGAAGAATCAGCAAATTGTATGGTATCTCCAAAACAAATATTATCCCAGACAAAGTCCATTATTGGTGGTGACCCAATTGTATCCTGAAGCGTATATGATTTAGCACATCCTTGTACGGTATTTACGCTTAAGGTAATGTCATATCTATTACCATTGATATACCATGTTGCACCATTTTGAACCGAATCTCCACTAATTCCATTTCCATAATTCCAGACCCAGCTAGTAATGGTGTCATGAATATTGGTGTAAGTGGTATCGGTAAAACGGACCGTGTCATTATTACAAAAACCGGACACTGTAAATCCTACTTCGGGCATACTAATTACAAGAGTTGTATCATAGACAAAAGCTTGGCAACCATCTTTATTTATTTGTTCGAATTCAACAATATGCAGCCCAGTATCTGCAGAACTAGGGACAAATTCACCGGTGGTAAAATCTATTTTTGAGGCACCAACACCGTTAAACCACGTGTTCCCATTATTTTGATTAGTACTGGTTTTAAGGCTTACTTTTGGATCTTCAACACAATAAATTGAATCTAAACCATTCACAAAAGTTAGAATAGGCAAGCTACTGTATGTAACAAATTTAGTTGTATCATTATCGCACCCCGTAACTGGGTCAAAATAATAGAAGGTCAAACTATGGGTTGAATCTTGCAACGCGAATGAAGGATCTAATAATGCAGTCCCATCACCGTTATCTATTAATCCTTTTGCACTATCATCGGCTAAATTTCCCGTACTAAAAACACCTGTTGCAAAATTACCTGTTAAGGTTATTGCGGCTTCATCTCCGCAGATTACGTCATCGTTGAGTCCAACAAAAGATGGTATAGGTAGCGAGTTTACCAAAATATCTACAGTATCAGAATTTCGACATCCGTTTCCATCAATGAACGTATATCTTATTGGATAGATAGAGTCGGTAATTACATTATTTGGGTTGAAATAAACAGTATTGTTTAGAGGTGCTCCAGTATTAAATAATGATACTCCGTTAAAAAACGCTGTGAACCCTGCAGATGGAGCTGGTGTACCTACAAGTGTATCAAATGGTGCATCCCCACATAACGTGGAATCTTGTGCGACGAGTTGGACAACAGGCACGGTATCAATTTGAACAAATCGCTGGACACTATTTGAACAAGAATTAGCATCGGTAATTGAATAGGTGACTGTAAGAACACCTGGTGATGCGTTTGCAGGAGTAAGGATATTGTTGTCCACTCCACTAAACGCACCAGCATCATTGTTGGTGAATCCGGTGGTTGTTGTATCTATGAAACTTGTAGAAGTCGAGTAAATTCCTTCAAGGCTAATAGGGGCATCGTTTTGGCAATATTTTGAGGCTAAACCTGGAACATTAAGAACAGGAAGTGAATGCACAAAAGTGGTTGCAAGTACACTGTCGTATACTGTTACTAGGCAAAGACTCAATCCACAAAGTTGTGGCTGTACTTGCGAAAATTTGAAATAAACTTCATATGGTGTATTAACGTTGGCTCGGGACGGAACAAACTCGGCGTTGTTTCCAGATTGAGAAATTATTGGTGTCATGTTTGGGTAAGCTACAAAGCCGACCGTTGCCCATCCAGATTTTGGTACTCCAACCAAGGCAATAGTATCATTATTATCTATACAATAAGAAGTAGCAAGCCCTACAATACTTTCGCTTAGACCATTAATAACATTAATAGTTTCGTCGCCAGTAGTATCAGAACATCCAGTTACCGGATCGGTATATGTATAGCTGATATCATGTGATCCTTCACCAGCAATTTGGGGATAAAAAGCAGTATCCGAAATACCAGATCCAAGAAAAACACCTCCACTTGGCACCCCGGATAATTGGCTGGCCGAACTAGTTGTGAAAGTGGATGATGGTAACCCAGTAAAACTTACAATAGGAAGACTACTTATATTGAAAATAACGGAGTCCGTTGCATCACACCCTGATGCATTTGTATACGTATAATATATGGTGGTCATTCCAGACCCACTTGGACTAAAAGTAGCAGTACCATCACCGTTATCCGTTATATCAGGTGAGCCGGTGAATGTTCCATTCGCATCTTGCGGGAAACCAAAAATGTCGACTACATTATTAGCACATATTTGAGTGTCGGCCGTGAATACCGTTACTAGACTCCCTTGATCAACATGGATCGCAATAGGCGAACTGTAGGACGGACCTTCTCCAGCATCTGTTGTTATGCCCCTTCTATAATATGTAGTGGTTGTAAGAGAAGCGTTAAAGGTAGTATCTGGGTTTGGAGATGTTCCTCCAAAATTTGACCAATTAAGTAAGTCTTCTGAAGATTGCCAGAAATACGTATAAACGGTTCCTGCACCTCCTGTAACTGGAAAAAGTTCATCAATTACAATACTTGTAGAAATACCTGAACAGATAGAGTCACCAGCGGAAACCATAATACCACCTGGTGAAAGTGACCCTGATCTTCGATACGTAAAAATATCATCGAAATAGAAACCGTCACTACTTCCTCCCGTTAAGTTATCATCATCTGTTTGTTGGAACTTAACTACAAATTGATCGTTTAATGTAAGTCCTGCATCTGCTGCTAAGGAGTCTAAGTTCAAAACAACTTGTCTGTATACATCGTCAGAAAAGGATTCGGGCACTAAATCATAAACTTTTTGAAAGCTTGCTCCGGCATTATCTGAGAAATAGATACCATCTGTTGCGTTGTCGTCGTCACCTATATCTTTCCACCAAAACTCAAGATTTACCGCAGTATCACCAGTTAAATCCAAGTGCATCCAAGCCTCATTTGTATTGATGTTATTATCGTTATTAACAGACATCACAAGGTGTACATTTCCACTGTTTGGACCACCAGTTGTAGTTAATCCTAAAAGTGCCTCACCTGGATCTGAGGAAGTTATGGTCCAAGCTGGAAAAGTACTTCCTTCCCAACCTTCAAAGTATGGGATAGAAACGTGAGTTTGACCACGTGTTATAACGCTGAAAAGTGTCACCAACAACGTTACTATTAGTAACTTGTTTCGTATCATAATATGTCTTGCTTAGGTCTTCTTCTATAGCCGTAAGTTTTTATTAATGCTGAACATTAAATTTCTTAACGGCAACTATTTGATTTTCTTCAATGATCTGTACATAATACATTCCATTTGCTAAATCATGCGTTTCGAAGCCAAATTTATTTACCCCTTTATATAATTGTTTGGATTTTACAGCCTTACCAAATTGATCATAAATAATCATATTCATATCCACTCTAGCAGGCTGACTTAACAACACACTTGCTCTTCCATTAGCAGGGTTTGGATATACAACAAATCCAAATTTATAATCATTCAAATCCTCAGCTATATTATCGGAAATTCCAATGGTATCAATGTAGGCAGTTTGCAATACTTCTTTTGTTGCAACATCCTGAACATATACAACAACTCTAAGTTGACTTTGATCATCAACGTTATTTCCGAATGCCCATCCTTGTGTGAATGACGTCGTTTCACCTGCAGTCCAAGGCTTCAAGAGCTTGTTTCCAGTAGCATCAGGTAACATTTGTCTCATTACACTTTTGAAGTTTTGATCTCCATTAATAGTCTGTGTATTTTGAGATACGTCTTTCTCTACAATTACGATATGAGTAGTAATTTCTCTTTCTTCAATATCGTTAACAGAAGTGATTTCAGGATGTACATTGATACTTGCTCCTGAATTGATATCGGCTGTTATGTTAATTTCGAAATCAGCGCTTTCAAGCATTCTCAATTTGATATCGCGTTCTGATAATTGTGTGGATCTATCGTAGAATACATTACCATCAAGAATTCCTCGTCCATTAGAGAATACTCCATAGTAAAGACTTCTTGCACTTGGATCTGCTTGATTACGTAGGTTCATGTCATCTAGCCCATCAAAAGCTGTGTGATACTGAATGTCAACAACATCTCCAGGGTTATTAGCCACTAGATTATCTACATAATCATCAACCCCGGCAGAATTTTGATCTGCAGTACTAGTAAAATGTTCAAATAAAACTAGTCGAGATCTTTCCCCAATCCAAATACTATCGAAAGCAAATCCTTCTTTAGGGAATGTAGTAGGGGTAGATCCAAATGTGAAACGTAATTTAACTGCGGATCTTCCAATTAATGTGTCAAGGTCATGACGAGATTCAACCCATCCTGAATCGATGTTAGTAGACCATCCTTGATCCGATCCTCCTGGGTCTGCCGCAATAGCAATGTCATCGAACCAGTTGATTCCAGAGCTTTCATCTCCATCGAAGCTCCCTACATTGTGCCAAGTACTGCCATTATCAATCGAGTATTGGAAGTTTACACCATCCTGTCCAACATTTAAATGTGCATTTTTTCTAAACGCTATCATCGGACGTTCTAGTGATGAGAAGTCGAAACATGGACCATCTACGTAAGATTGTTCATCTAATGCGTAGTTACCAGCGGCTTCAGTTACGTACGAGTAATTTCCAGTCGCAGAATCATTAATGTAGTTTCCGGCAGCTATTGCTCTTTCCCAGCTTGTTGAATCTTCAACTCCCGCGATACTTCCAAAAGAAAACCAACCTCCATTACTTTGTTCAAACTCCTCTAAGTAAGGGAACGTATTTACCACAGGTCTGATATCTAATATTCTGGTAAGAGAATCTACACAGTTATGGTTTGTAGTAACCACTAGTGTAACTGGGTAACTTAGCAAAGAATCATATTGGTGCGTTGGGTTTTGTAAATTAGAAATATTTCCATCGCCAAAATTCCAATTCCATGCAACCATAGTATCTACTGATACATCCATGGAAGAATCAGAGAATTGAATGGTATCTCCAAAGCAGATGTTATCCCAAGCAAAATCAACAATAGGAGGAGCGCCTATCACGGTATCCACAATTCCAGTATGCGTACACCCTTCATGAGTGTAAACTGTAAGTTCAATTCTATATTCTCCTGGGTTTTCATACCATTCTTGTCCATTCTGAATAAAGTCATTTACAGGGTCTCCATTGTCATAATTCCATTCCCACGCAACAATAGAATCGTAAATCGAAACGGTGGAAGAATCGGAGAAGTATATCGTATCATTATTACAGTATCCAGAGATGCCAAAACTTGCGGTAGGTAAATCCAATACTCTAGTATACTGAGTATCTATAGTATAACAGCCATCTGAATTGGTAAATGTAAGTGTCACGGTATCGTAATACGATCTTGTTATTGGATCCAATAAGTTTTTAGTTTCTACCAGAGCAGGATTATATGTTAGTGCAGCAACACCTTCTCCTTCAAAAAGAGTAGTTCCTAATTGGTTGGAAGTAACTACTAAAGGAGAGAAAGCATCATCATAGCAGTAAACCGTATCTAAACCAGAATAACTAATAACAGGTAAACTACGATACATAATTTGCAGAGTAGAAGTGTCTACACATCCTTTAGCATCCATGTAAGCATAGGTAATATCAAGCAAAGTATCTTCTAAACCAAGATCAGGTCTCAAAATAGCTTTACCATTGGTGCTATCTATAATTCCTTCAATTAGAGAATCTCCTAAGAACTCTCCTAGAGGCGCTTGATTTCCTATTAGTAAAACAGGTAAAGATTGATCAGCACACAATACTTGTCCATCGGTAATACCATTAAAGAACACGGTAGGAAGTCTATTGATTACTACATCTTGGTCTACACTATTAACACAAGAATTTGTATCGGTATAGGTGAATGTAATTGTAATACTATCTTGAGCAATAATTGAAGGGTCAAATATGGCTGTACCATCTCCCTGATCCGAGATCAAACTTGGAGGTGTAAATTGACCAGTAGTCTCACCAATTTTATTCGAATATATTGTGTCTACTTCATCATCTTCACAATATTCTGCCATTAAACTATCAATTTGAATTGCAGGTAATGCATTCACAATGGTAACATCAAACGTATCATTTACACATCCTTGTGCATCGGTGAACGTGTAGACAATGGTATCAATACCTACGATAGAAGGATCAGGATCAAAAGTATTAAATACAATTCCAGGACCTGTAAATACACCTCCACCAGGTACTCCTGATAGAGGATCTGGTCCATCGGAAGAACAATACGCTGAATCTAATCCAAGCATATCAACTACTGGCAAACTTTGTACGTATACCAATTGATCTTGGAAACTGGTACAAGTTTGTCCATCAGTGAAACGATATCTTATCGTATCCCAAACATTTGTAACTGGTAAAGTAGGATCAAATCTAGCATTTCCGCCACCATCATCTATAAGACCCAAAGATCCACTGGTGAATACACCTGCAGCTCCTGCTGGGCTTCCCACTAAATTAGATATGGCATGATCCTCACAATAATAGTTTGAATTTGTTAAGACGTTATTTACCAATCCAGTAAATGATACTACGGGTAAAGTGTCGATGTAAGTATATCCAGTATCCCAGTTTGTACAACCAAATCCATCCGAATATTTGTAAATGATTTCGTAAGTATTTCGTTCGGTAAGTGGGATTGGGCTGATTGTAGCCGAACCATCTAGGAAGTCAATGATACTTGCTCCAGAGAAGGTTCCATTTGCTGGTGTTCCAAAAATAGTATCAGCTGGTTCATCGGTACAATACGCTGTATCTAAACTTGAAATGGTAACAACTGGTAATGCCTTAATTTCAATAGTATCAATAGCCGTATTCGAACAAGCTGTCACACCAATAATTCCAAATTCAGTATAATCGTATTGGATTGTGTCTATAGTTCCAACATTGGCATTTGCAGGTGTAAATGTTGTTCCACTTACTCCAGGGCCTGAGAATGTAGTTACTTGACCAGAAGCTGGAGTGGCATTCAGAGATAAAGGTGCATCTGACTCACAAACATAATCTGGTAAGCCTAGAATTTCAACTGTTGGGAGAGGTCTAATGTAAACAGTAGAAGAAGCAGTATCCGTACAAGTGTTACCATCTGTGTATTCATATGAAATGGTATACGAGCTATCTGCCTGATAACTACTAGGAATAAAGTTTGCCGTACCATTACCTAAATCAACAACACCAATTCCCTCTCCAAAGAAAGTTCCTTGGGGAGATTCACTACCAGAGAGAAGCACGCTAGTTGCATCTACACAATACGACCGTTGAGGGTTAAGGCCGAAGAATTGAATTACTGGTAAAGGATGTAACTTCATTTGCTTGGTAATACTACCACGACATCCATTACCATCGATATAATAATATTCAATATTGGTTGTAGCAGGAAGGCTTGGAGTAGAAGGATCAAATTCCGCTTGACCTGGAGTAGTATTAACCAATCCTGTAGTAGTATTAAAAGCACCGCTTGAAGGGATGTTTCCTATGAATACATTTTTAGCTTTGTTAGGACAAGTAGAATCTACGGCCGTCATGCCACTAAAATTCACTACTGGCACAGAGTCAATCGTGACTGTAACGGTATCAGAGTTTGTACAAGAATTTCCATCAGTAAACGTATAAGAAAGGTCTACTGAACTACCAATACTTAAATCACCTGGATCAAACGTACTTCCAGTTAATGCAGAAGGAACCGAGCTAGCAAACCCTGTGTTGCTAAAGTTTCCTTCAAGTGCGAAAGGAGCATCATTTTTGCAATATTGACCCGAAAGATTTGTGAAGTTTACATTTGGAAGATCGTAAACCGTAGTTGTAACAACTGTAGAATCATATCTGGTACAGGTGTTATAGCAAGTGTTATAGCAAGTTTTGAAACACAAATTCCAACAAGTACTGTAGCAGGTTCCAAATATTGGAAGACCTATTGGGGTAAAACCTGTAATACAAGGGTATGGATTACATTGGTATGGATTACATATATAAGGGTTACAGCTATAAGGGTTACACGGGAATGGATTACAGTCATAGGTTTGGCTATACTTGAATACAATTTCAATTGTAGTACCAAGATCAGCTAAATTAGGCTCAAATACCGCGGAATCAAGCCCGTTAGGTGTGAATCCGTTAGTCGAAGCTACACCATTTGATCGTAAAGTAAATCCAACAGCAGACCAACCAGGAGGTGCTGTACCCTTAAATTCCACTTCATTAGGGAAGTCAGCACAATAACTGTTTAATAAGCTAGAAGAAATAGCTCCTGAACTACCAGTGGTAACAACGACTGTTTGAGGGCTAGATGTATTGGTACATCCGTTAGCATCTGAATAAGTATATGTAATATTAAAGGACGTATCGGTAGGAGCAATAGCTGGATAGAACGCATTACCAGAGACTCCCAAACCTTCGAATACTCCTCCAGGTGGAGAACCCGTTAAAGTTTGTGGAGGATCTGTTGTCGCAGAAGTAGCAGAGAGACCTGAAAATGAAACCGTAGGTGTGCCTAGGACCTCCATGGTAATAGTATCACTTGCAGTACAGCCAAAATAATTGGTATAACTATAAATAGTTTGGAAAGAGCCAGTGCCAGATACAACAGGATCTAAGGAAGCTGTACCATTATTATTGTCAGTCAATCCCGTATACGAATTAAATGTACCATCTGGACTGGTAGGAATACCTGTAATTAAAGCAGAAGGTTCATTTTCGCAAAGAGCAGTATCCACAATGTTTAAGAATACGGTTGGTTCTTGTTCCACACGAATGAAGATCGGTGAAGTACAAATAGGACCTTCGCTTGAGGTGCTAACGCATCTTCTGTAATAAGTGCTTGCCGAAGGAGCATCAATGGTTGTATCTGGTGTAGAGGAGCTTCCAACGTTTGACCAGCTTAATAAATCTTGTGAGCTTTCCCATGTATAAGAATAAGGTGGTTCACCATTCGTTGGAGAAGCACTGTTTGTAATTACGACAGAGCCTGTATCTGTTGTTGCGAAACAAAGGGTATCACTACCATTAATACTTCCTGCCGTTAATGGAAGGGAAGTAAAAATAACTATTGAATCCAAAGCAATACCATCAGTAGTACTTTCATCGAATCTAAATTGATCTTTTTCTTGAAACATGATCTGTACACTATCATCCAAAGTTGTACCTACGGTAGCTGCAGCTACATCTAGATCAATGGAATATTTTGCCCATGCACCGTCTGCTCTAGTTGTAGGTGCAAAATCAAAAATCTTTTGAAATCCACCACTAGTTTTAGTAGAAATAAAAACTCCGTCTTCGGGATGGTCTTCATCTTGAAAGTCTTTCATATAGAACTCCAGTGTGTAATCGGAGAATAAAGAAAGATCAACATGAAGAGTCGCTGAACGCGTAAATTCTGTTGTGCTTCCCGTATTATCATCGTCCATAATTAAACAAGCAGCTCCTTCATAAGGTGTTGCATCAGCATTTACTTCTACGCGTGGATTAGTGTTATCTCTACGCCATTCAGTGGCACCAGTCCAACCTGGGAACGATTCGAAATCCATGGTGTAAGGTGCTGGTTTATAGATTACTGAGTTTCCAAGAATAATATTAGTTACACTGTCTTTAGTATAAGGACAGCCAAATGGATCTGTGTATGTATATGTGATAGTTCGGTTGCCTAAACCTCCAGAAGAAACATCTAGGGTCGCAGTTCCATCGGCATTATCTAATATTCCTGTACCTGTGAAAAGCCCTATTATTGGACTACCAAAAATTGTTTGAGCACCATCTGTATTTGCATAAGAAGCGGCTAAACCAAGTATTTGCGCATTTTCTTCAGGAGTTACGGTAATTAAGATTGGAGTACTACAGGCTGGACCTTGTCCTTGGTCGGTTATTGCACAACGTCTATATAGAGTTGTAACTAATGGTGCAGGCCAAGTTGTGTCTGTGCCAGAAGAAGTTGTTACTGAATCCCAGGTAAAGAGATTAGAAGTGCTTTGCCACTCGTAAACTATATTCCCTTCCCCATATAATGAAGGACTTGCTTCCGTCAATGTGATAGTAGAAGTTCCTGTACTGTCGAAGCATATTGTATCTGTTCCGCTAATCGAGCCAGAAGTCATAGTAGGTGTAGGGTAGATTTCCATTAGGTCAAATGCGAAACCATCTGGGTCTCCTGGGGTAGAATTATTCCACTCCCTGTCATCAGATTCATGAAACTCGATTCTAAAGCTATCGGTTAAATTAAGACCATTTGCGGCTGCTAATTCGTCAATATCAATAACTACCTCTTGCCAAACATTGTCTGTGATTGTGGAAGGAGTAAAGGAGTGTACTTTAATCGCTGCTTTTGAAGCAGAGTCTGAAAAGTATATACCGTCAACTAGATCATCTTCATCTCCAAAATCCTTCATGAAGAAGGATAATGTGTATTCTGAACCATTGGAAAGGTTTACATGTAGGGCTGCTATTTTAGTGTTAGTTCCACCTGCAGTTCCATCATCAATTAATAAATGATTCAAACCTTCGTATGGTGTACCCATTCCGGTAGTAATCACGTTGGCTGATGCTGGAACAGTTGTAGTCCACTCTGTACCAAGACCTGATTCAAAATCATCTTGATATGGTAGGGTAGCATAAGTTTGAGCTTGAGTAAACTGAAAGGCTGCTAAAGCCATAGTTACACCCGTTACGATTTTTCTAAATATCCCCATAACTGACACGTTTTCAACTTGTTGATTATATTTTAGGTAAAAAGAATATACCTTCTACCAGTTATTATTCAATGTTTCCAAATTCATCCATTTTTATAAACAGAAACTTCTGATCAGCTCCAAACCTGGTATTGCCTAAAATAGCATATCCAAAGTCTGAAGTACGGATGATTTTAACACCTTCATTTACACCTAATCCATATTCCTGATTTTGGAAATATGGATCAAGTTCTGCTCCATTGATACTCACTATATTTGCGAGAATCCCAGAATTATCGCCTTGTACTCCTGTACTTAGCATTATATAACTTGAGTTGTCCCAAGCTTTTACTACAGAGTTACCAAATGTACTCGTCCAATTATTGGAAGTAATAATGGTATCAAACCCTGCAGTGATCAAATCTTTACCATTAAATTGATAGTTAACTAGCTTGGATGCTGAAGAGCCTCCTAGTCCATCAGTACCTATCATCATAATGAAATCTCCAGCATCGTAAAGTTTACCTGGAATATCGTTGTGTTCGTCATTAGTGGGAACATCAAAATCCGTTGGTCCCGCTAAATCCGATACTTTCTTAGTTGTAATGGTAATATCCTCATCTCCAAAATTAGAAACTCCACTGCCTAATAGAATCACTCTATATTCTCCAGCCGTAAATCTCAAGAGGCAATCTACATACTCATCATTAGCAAAACCTCCATGTTGTGCAGTACCAAAAGGGACCACTTGGCCATCTAAATCAATTCTTATCAAATACTGATCTTTAGTCCCTGACTGGTTGACAATAACTGTACTATCCACTGTAGTGCTGGCAGCATCTGTACTTCCAACCAACACATATCCATCGGCAATAGCGGTAAAAGCATTACATGTTTCATTAATCCCTGCACTTCCAATTTGATCATTTTCCCATATTATATTGCCACTTTGGTCGATTTTGACAACGTACATGTTACTATGTACACCATTTATTGTGTCATTAATTGATTTAGTACCTGCAACAATATAATCTCCTTCTGGAGTAATATGAATGGCTTTGGCGGTATCATTCATTAGACTATCCCCAAGAGATACTTCCCATTCAATGTTTCCATATGGGCTTGTTTTTACTACGTAAAACTGGTGGTCTCCTGTATATTTAGCTCCATAGAAATCCATTACACCTCCTGCCATAATGTAACCTCCATCTGAGGTTTGCAAGAGGTCATAGGCTACATCCACCTTTGATTTTCCATATAACTTCACAAACTTTTTAGAACTTACTGGCTCAAAAGGATCACCTTTTTCACGGCATGCAAAAATGCTAATGGCTAATACTGTAATTACTAAGTATTTTTTCATTATTGTTGCTTTAATTTTCTTTTCAATATTTTTGGTCTATACACTGATTGCAAGTACCCAACTCTGAACATTATGGAGTTTTGAGTCATGTCATCCAGTATATGATAGTATCTATACATTAGATTGTCGTTGTACCTTGATGAGGTAATGTTGGTCAATCCGATATTATGTCTTACTCCAATCACAATGTTTCCTCTACTTCCTGCTTTGAATTTCACCTCAGCACCATAGTATAGGTTAAACATGGTGTTTGCACGATTCGCATTTAGGTTGATTTCCGACTCTTGAACACTAGCACTTCCACTTTCATCTAAATAATCTCGAGTAATTTTCGTGTCCGAACTAATAAGTCTGAAAATCCCTGCACCTGCTTCCAAAGTAGGTTTTATAGACTTGTATCTGTTAAATTCATTACTAAAACCACCTGAAAGTCCCATTTTGGTCATAGTTTCAGTAAAGCCCACAATGTTGGCACTGTCATATAAACTAGTACCTAGGTCTACAAAGTTAACTGACGTATAGCCAGGCTCTAACGTTGCATAAAGACCTCCAGCAATACGAACATTTAATGCTCCAGAAATTTGAAATCCTAATCCAGAAGAAATAAATCCATCACTTAAATCGGTTGAATTTTCAACGGAATAGTATCTTAGAAGTGTAGTGTAACTACTATTTAATCCTAAGCGTAGTCCAAATGTTAATACCGGGTCAATTCTAAATAGATCATACAATTTCTTTAACTCAATAGGGTCCGATGGTTTAGGTTTAAAATCCGGATTTGAGTTAAGGAGTTTAGTCATGTTGGACTCAGCCTTTGGGAAATCATCTTCAAAAAGACCAACAAGAGTAAGTAGTTTATAAGCTTCTTCTCTTTCTGCCTTACTGAACCCGCCATTATCTAGACACCCTGTTACAATAGATTCAACATTTTCAATGTTTCCTCCTTCGTAACTAGCTTCTGCATTTTTTAGTTTTTCAGAGCAATCTTCTTGAGCTGAAGTTTGCAACGAAAACAAGAATCCTGTTGTGCATAAAAACACAAGTATTACCATTCTTTTTAATGATGGAATTGGATTAATATTTCGAATTGTTCTACACATGTTGGAATACATTACATTGTGGATCAAAATTTCTTTATTCGTTTTCTGGTTTTACTCCTTCACCTACAGGAAGAGCGTCACATGTTTTTTCGTAAGGAATATCTTTAGCTACATATTTTTCCCATTCCTTCTGAGTCATGTTTCTCTTAAGTTTTTCGCAAATTTGTTCTGCCATACTCTTAATATCAGTAGGCCAAACTCGAATTACATTGTCAATACAACCTGCGATAAGTTTAGTGCCATCAGGACTAAAAGCCATTGTTACTACCCAACCTTCATGATCTCTCATACTTATTGGAGTCACGTTGAAGTCGGCAGTTTTCCAAAGTAATACCGTTTTGTCGAAACTAGCAGTTGCCATTTGAGATCCATCTTGGCTAAACTCAATCTCATGTACCCTTGCAGTGTGTCCACGTAAACTAGTTATTAACTCATACGATTTAGAGTCGTAAATTTTAATATTACCTTGAAGATCTCCACAAGCGAGTAATTTCCCATCTGGGCTGTAAGCCACAGAATATACAGGTGAAGCCTCGTCTAAACTCTTAACCAGAGAACCGTTGCTCTTGTTCCAAATAGTTAATTTGGAGTTCATTTGTCCACAAGCGATATTATCTCCATACACTGATACGGTTCTAATCAACTGACCGTTGGTAAGAATTTTAGAAGTTCCATTGTTCCATACTCTCAAAGTTGAATCTGCAGAGGTACTATATAGGTTCCCTTCTTTGTCGTAAGTTAATGCCCAAACTGCTTTAGTGTGGTCTTTTAATTCAGAAGCGTCACCACTTGCAATGTTCACTAACTTAATATTTGAACTTTCATCACCAACTGCCAGACTTTTGTTGTCTGGGCTCACAACCATAGTTCTTTTGATTTTATCATCACTATAAACTGTTTTAAATGGAGAAGTTGATGACTCCGTATCCCAAGCCATAATTTTACCATCACTACCAGTTGAATACAAAGTACCTTCATTTGAAAAGTTCAAAGCACGAATAGCATCCGTATGTCCCTCCAGACTATTGTATTCTTCTTGATTCAAAGATTTAAGAGTTGAATAAAGACCATCATAAACATCGGCATTGTGTTCTTCACCTTTATATTCATCATTAAATATGTAAGATTGGTAAGCCAATAATGCTTTACGAGTGGTATCTCTTCGCATTTGAGCAGATTTAATAGCCATCGCTTTAGAAATCGAAAGCATTCGCAGTTTATCCGCTTCTAACTGTGCCGCAATTGCCTCTTTCTCCTTTTGCTCCGCTAAGGTTTTCTGTTTTTGTGCTTCCGCCTCTTTTTCCTCAGCAATAACTTTCTGACGATTCGCTTCTTTCTCTTTTTGAAGTGCAATCCCTTTTTGTCGAAGTGCTTCAGCGGCAGATAATTCGGCCAACACTTTAGCAGAATCCGCTAAAGCTTTTTGTACAAGAGCTTCTTGCTCCTTTTCCTCTGCAATAGCTTTTTGCTTAAGAGCGTCTTCCTTAGCAAGGTTTGCTTCTTTTTCTTTTACCTCGGCATTAGCTTTTGCTTCAAGAGCTTCTTTCTCTTTTTCCTCGGCTTTTTGCTGTTGTATAAAAGCCCAAAGTGTAAGGAAAAGTGCTATTACTGCGGCTGTACCAAGTACAATTGCAACAATTCTGGAGCGTTTTAGAGCTCGTTTTTGTTGTAAAATTTTATTCCTTTCTTCAGCTTCATAAGTATCCTTACTGGTTTGAAGGAATACCATTGCTCTTTCAAAAGACGGATCATACCGTTCGGCCCATTTTAAGGTAGGCTCTTTCTTTTCTTTCCAATTCAGTGCAAGCTGCAAATCTGGTGGTCTCCATAAGCTTGCTTTTCCGACTTGATAGAGTGCAGCTGCGTCGGCAATTCTAACGTATGTATTTACTGCCGTTGCTTCCTCATCTACCCAAACAATAAGACGATCCCAAATTCTCATCAAACTTTCGTGAGAAATATCGACTATAGTATCAGATTCAAGTTTTACACTTGAAGATGGTGCTAAGAATGATCTTCCAGCAACTCTAAATTTTTCAACTACTTCTTTCACCTCGTCCATTGGTGCATGACAAATGTCCGCAACGGTGAGAAGGGCAGTTGGTCTACGAATCCCTCTATTATCACCACCTTTTTCAGTTAGTGTCTTAAAGAGGTTTTCGCAAATTCGTTTACCACCTTCACTTAGTTCGTCATATGCTTCGTTGGCGTGATTGGAAAGTGCTTTTTCCATTCTACCAATGGAGTCATAATGATCAATATTGATCATGGCTTCATCTTCGATAGAATTTTCCCAAGCATCCCATGTTCTCATAAGGGCATGCTGAAGAATGGGAAGTTGATCTGGGTTATCTCCGACCTCATTGAGCAATTGCTGAACCAAATGAGGAGAAATTTTACCACCACCTACTGCGACAGGCCCTTCAATAGCATTTTGCATATCGTTACGGGTCATCTGCGGAATCAAGTAGTGACTGTCATTAATTTTTTCCGTAAGACTAGGGAATTGAGCACAGTCCCCAATAAAATCTGAACGCATTGTTAGTACCACATAAATAGGCACTTCACTTTGGTTGGCTGCTTCTAAAAATAAGCGAACAAATTCCGCTGATTCATTGGCAGAATCTACATTTTCCGCACTTTTCTTAAAACGAAATAACTCCTCGAACTGATCTATAAGAAGTAATATGTTTTGCTTTCGCTTCTGGTTTACTTGACGTAGTGCTTCTACCAAACCTTTTGAACTAGAACGCAAAATTGCGGAGTTCATAGTACGTTGAATTCGAAGCTTTTCTTCTGAACCACCTTCATGATCTGGTTCACTTTCCACAATTGCCTTAGCTAGATTGTCAATAGGAGCATTACCTGGTCGTGTTACAACCATTCTCCAACTATCACCAGCTTTAGAAATAAAACCTCCATATACCGTAGGTATCACTCCACAGTACATAAGCGAAGATTTACCAGATCCAGATGCTCCAATTACAGCAGTAAATTTATTTTCAGCAAGCTTTTTAAGTACCTCATCACTCTGTCCTTCTCTTCCAAAAAACAAGTGACTTTCATTTACGGTAAATGGGCGTAACCCTGGAAACGGATTAAACTTTACACGCTTGCGACTTTTTTGCCTTATTTGAGTTGCTTCAGCCATAGTATTGTTATCAGTTCAGTAAGTCGTTAAGGAATTCTTCCATCAAATGAGATTTAAAATCACCTTCATTTTCAATTACGATCAATCCTTGGTCTACACTCAGTTCTTTTACATTAGAATCTTCTAATCCCATGTAAATAGCGGTTGTATCCAATGGACTCTTTCTACCAAATCCAGGTGCTTTAATTAAATCCCTTAGTTTAATTCTAACCCATTGTTCATTGTAATGAGCGTAATAGATGATTACACCATCACATTGGGCTAGGTTATTACGATGTTTATGAACAAGATCAAATTGGTCTCCTTCAAAAATTGAAGGAATAAGATCTAGTCCATTTTTGGTTACCCAATCTTTTAGCGGTGCTACAGCTTGTAAATCTTCCTTACCGTGTACCAGATACACCGACTTTTTCTGGTTATTTGCTTTTTGGGCCAGTTTTCTTTTCAGGTTATTTATATCCTGATTAGCCTTATTATATGCGATTGATTTAAAAACAGCCAAAGGAGTCTGAACGATTTCGGCGTCCGAAAGGCTATCAATATCCTTTTTCAATTGGCTTAGGTATACCTTTTGTTTTTCATCTTGCACATTAAGAATTGGTGAAATCCAAATCAATCTTTCGAAAGGTATGAACGCCTCTTTTTTATTATTTTCTTCGCAATATTCAGCTGCGACCATATTTTGAATTTCAGGAAGTGAATACTCAGAAACCCCAATGTGATTTCCATATTGCTCTCCCATAATGTGAATCGCTAACGAGCTTTGCTTAAGATAATTCTTAATTTCGTTTTCAATTTCATTGGAGTTAACATTAAGCGGGGAACTTGGTAGGACCTTAAACCCATGACTTTCTAATTCACGCTTTATAATGTTACGATATGGTGATTGGTCAGGTGTGGTTTCGGCCAAGTAAACAGTTCGACCTGAGTCTACAACTCTTTCTTGATCACTTACTACATAATATATGTGGTAAGCAAGATCAACCAAACTGAGCCAGTAAGTTTTCTTTGCTGATGAGTCGAAATATGAAACAAGTTCTTCAAATGTGTTTTGCTCCGAATCAAACCTAAAAAAATCGAAAGACAATAGAGACTTAATAGCATCGGGTTGCTGAGCTCTATCAATAGGGCTTTTCACGGCTTTAAATAAACCAGTACCTTCTTGTTGTTCACTTTCTTCGAAAAACCTAATTTTTTCCTGGTGATGCTTATTAAATAATTCTAATTCATCTAGTGATTTTTCGTCTTGTATGTAATTGTCTGAAAGAACCGAAACAAATGCTCCTGTGTTTTTCAACAGTTCTTCAGTTGTATAACCATGTTCTTTCTTAGCCGCTTCTCTTTCCGAAGAAAGAACTATTTTAGGTTCTCTATTTAATAACTGAGTAAGCACCGAGGTTAAGAATTTATTGAAGTTGGTTACCCAGCCTTCATATCCTTCGGATTCGATGTTATCTCGATCTGAGAAACTTATATACGCGTCGTATTGATATTTCATCCGCTAAAGTTTAATTCCTATTACTAGAATATCGTCAATTTGTTTTTTATCAGCCATCCATTCTTCGATGGTCTGATTCATTATTTCTTTTTGAGTACCTAATGGCTTTTTATGGATTTCCACGAAGAATCGCTTTAAACGACCTACCATGAATTTCCTATTTTCATCTCCACCGTATTGGTCTTGGTAACCATCACTGAAAATATACATACGATCTCCAGGCTTCATTTGAAGCTCGTGGTTTTCGAATGGTTCATTTTCCAGTATATGAGATCCTACAGGTTGGCGACTTCCTTTAATTACGGTAAGTTTTTCATCTCTTATGTAGAACAAAGGATTATTCGCACCAGAATATTGCACCTCTAGGGTATCGTAATTGATGGTACAGATGGACATATCCATTCCATCTTTATTTTTTGTTACTGCTTTACTTCCTTTTTGAGAAAGAAGGTTAAGAATTTCCTTTCTCATATTCCAAAGGATATCACTTGGTTTAGTAATTCCTCTTTCGTTTACGATCTGATTTAGAAGTGTATTACCAATCATACTCATAAATGCTCCAGGGACTCCGTGTCCAGTACAATCAGCAGCTACAATAATGGCTAATCCATCACGTTTTCCAGTCCAATAAAAATCACCACTTACAATGTCTCTAGGTTTAAATAGAACAAAGTGTTGCTTGATATTGTTTTCTAGTACTTCATCGGAAGGTAGGATAGCGGTTTGAATACGTTTCGCATATCTTATACTATCTGTAATCTGATGGTTTTGAGCTTCGATCTTCTCTTTTTGTGTAAAGATTTCTGCTGTTCTTTCTATTACTTTTTGCTCTAGACTATCATGTGATTTCTGAAGTCGTTCAAGCATTTCGTTAAACTGTTCAGATAGGGTAGTGATCTCATTGTTACCTACTACTTCAGTACGAGCACTTAGGTCTCCATCAGAAATGTTTGTAACGCTAGTAGCCAGGTTTTTGATAGGGTTACTAATCGCTTTTGAGCGTCGAATAATAAGGAAGAATACTATCATAACAACTGCACCAAATATCACTAAGAGCAATGTTAATTGACTGATTAAGGATTTTTTATCAGCGCTACGATCAGACACAATACGAATTACTCCATGCTTGAAAAGTTCAGATTTACTCTGGTAGAAATAAATGAATTCGTAATGAAGGTCGTTCCTATCAAATTCCATATTGGATTTTTTCTCCAATGCCCTTTGATATATTTTTATGTTTTCTTCGTTAATTTTTTCATCTGGATTACTAAAACAAACAGGGTTTTCACTACCAAAAAACAGGTCAACTTTTTCAATACTTGCATGCCCACTATCCAACCCGTTTATTTCCCGTCGTGCTTGATTGACCACATGATTTGCACTTTCAGAATAAAAGCCAAGTTCAATAATGTATTTCCCATCCTGTGTGGCCCTATATGAGTATTTTTTAAGTTTGTTAGTTTTAGCCTCAGGTGAGAATCGATCCATATGAAATCGTCCATCATTAAATACATTAAGCAAAAATTGCTTATACTTCTCTCCAAGACTGAAAAACTCAAAACCAATGTCATCTTCGAAAGTAGAATTGACAATTTTACCATCTAAATTAATGATATATATGTCTTCCTGTCCAGGAACCATATTCAATTCCTTTTGTAGTTTTTTCAAATCAGCATGTTCGATGCTATCCGTGATAAGAAAATAATCGTTAACCAATCGAGAAGTTACACTAAGCATTTTTTCTCCTAGTTCCTCTTCAACCATACTTAACGATAAATCCTGGAATCTCATTACCGTTTTTATTTCCTTGGAGATATTCTTATTATTGGTGACATTTTTAGCCTGCATAAAGGACTTAATCGTCAGGAAAAAGAATACAGCAAGGATTACTAAAGCTATCGTTACTGGAATAATGATATTTACAATCAGCTGACTAAATATGGTAGTTCTTTTCATCTTACTTCTTAACTGACTACTGATTCTAAATTATTATTCTTTATGTCGCTGTCCAGTTTCCCATTTCCGTTTAACACTTGTAGAACTGCGTTGGCTAACTTGTCATTTTCGACTAGTAGTTGGTACAAATAAGCTCCATCTAAAGAATAAACGGAGGTGTTTTGTTCACAAATCATTTTTAGCTCTCCCTTACCTTGGTAATCTTGTAATTGATAGCTACTGAATATTTCCCCCTGTTTGAATGAATTCAACAGGTTGCCTTCTGTATCTTTAATGCTTACTTTTCCTTTCCAGATTACCTTTAAGAAATCCTTGTTGTCATTTTCGGTCAAACTTAGAACTGCATCTCCTTCTAAATAAATCATCTGATTCATATGTTCAGCTAGATCTACCAAATGATTTCCCGAGCAGTTAGATAGTGCCGGAATTTCTAAAAGCATCTTCACCAATTCAAAAATACTTAATGCATTCCCCTGCTCAATGTCATTAACTTTTTCATTCAATTCAACTCTTTCATGATCTTCTAATCTATAGCTTACTTCGCGATATTTTTTAAGATCTATTTTCCTTAATGCTAAACCTGCAGCTTCTCTGATACCATAATCAGGGTTGAAAATATGAGCCACTAAATCGTCGGAAATAGCTCCATTTTCCATCTCCTTATAACTTTGGATCGCGCAAATTCGAGACCAACGGTTAATTTCTGTGTAACTTCGATTTAATATGCTTTTTAAGGATTCTTCCTTAGTTAATTCAAACCTTGGATAAAAAGGTTGCAGTATACTTACCTTTTCTTCAGGCGTAATATCATCTAAAATAGGGAAGAGCTTTTGTTTTAATTGTTCATCTACAAAGATATCCAGCAACTCAATGGCGAAACTAATTCCCTCAGCTGTTCCACTTTCAATATTTTGCTTGATGTGTTTAATTGACTGAGTATCATAGATTAACCCCAGAAGTAAAAATATATGATCAAAATTACTCTTGATTTCAAGGTTAATAGCTTCTGATAGATCCTGACCTAATTTATGTTTTTTTGCCTCAATTGATGAAGCGAAGTTCCACATGGTTACCCCAATTGTGTCATCAATAGCTTGAATAATTTTCCCTTTTTGTTCTTCAGAAGCTTGATATCCACATTTGTGTAGAGCAATCATTACAGCATCTACCACTTGCATATCGGGTACGGTAAGTTTTTCTTCAAGATAATCCTGACTCTTCTCTCCGTTTATTTCTCCAATTAAATCGACAACTAACACTAGTGTATCACCATTAAAACCTGCTTTGTAAAATGAGGTGTTAAGTGCTTCTAATATATCTTTACCCAGTGCTAGAATCGCATGAATAGTACTATTTCGGTATTCATTTTTAGCCAAATTGTCAATCATCGGAAGGTATAACTCTTCTTCTTTCAATTTAACCACAGACATAATTGCCTCTTTACGTACTTTCGGATCTACGTCACGCAACAGTTCTGCCAAAATCCCTCTATTTTCTTTATAAGCCTCTAGAGTTAAAATTTTGCAAAGATTAATTCTGTCCTGCTTCTTCTTTGAGCGAGCCATTCTGATTAATCTGGTGTCATCGATTTTGTTATTCGAATATTGATTAGCTTCTTCCATCAAATGAAAAAGTTCAGAACGAATTCCTTCTTGATTTTCCGATTCTACTTTGTCCTTGACGGTATTTAGTGTTCTAAATTCGTTATTAGCGTTTAGCTGTTGTGCGGCAAAACTTCTTATCTCAGTGTTGTTTGATTCCAAAGACTGTGTAAGGGCCTCTAGGTACAATACAGGTGAGAGTTGATTCGATATTTTAATGGCATTTATTGCATCACCTTTATCTGAGGCAGATATTTGATTTTGAAGAAGTGATGAAATACCTAACATTTGGGCTACTTTAGCCCCCGCATTGTTTAAACCAGATTTAATGTTGGAAAGAGATTCACGTAGAGTGATTTGGTAACGATCATAAAGTCTAAATGTCAGATATGCCCAAAGGCCAATAATTGGAATCAATAGCCATGAAAAGTGAATTAATTTGAAACCAGCCAATTCTAGTATCCATAAAATAGCTCCTCCAAGTGTTGCTGACAACTCATTTACGAACCCATCAATTCTCGATTGTACATCGAATCGGATCCCGCGATCCAGTGGTTGGTAGAAAGTTTTGAACGCAGGAACCTCAATTGAAACCCTAAGAGATTGTGCGAATAACTTACTGGAGATTATGAACATAAAGAAGAGTACGAAAGTATTTGGAGCTCCTTCGTAACTGTCTAAAGTTCCCATTATGGCAGCAATAACGGTAAAGAAAACTAATACAATCGGCAAAATAAGTAGGTTCACCTTCAATCCATACATTTGGATTAGTTTACCATAAAGGAAAGATTTAAATACAAAACTGAAAATCAGTAATGTACCCATGAAGAAACCGAAAAAGTTTGTTAATTCATGCTCCCCCGGATATTGATTGTTTACAGTTTTCATGAAGGAGAACTCAACAAAAAACTGCACTAGCATCGAAATAAAAACGAATAGCGCCATCATCACGATGTATGGGTTCTTCAGATATTTTGAAATTTTAGCTTCGGAAGCACTACCACCACCATCATCGGAGCTAGCTTTTTCGGCCGCATCGAATTCAGAACCATATTTAAACGAAACTATGATTTGAATAAAAAACGCAACTGCTAGACTTGCCCCACTTATGAGAACCAAATCTTTTGTATTTGGAAGAATGTTAGTTAAAAATGGGATTGCGAAAGAGACCAGAATCATCGCTAGAATCTGTCCAGAGTCAATTAAACCAAATAATCGTTTAGCTTGTTTTAGGTTAAAAATCCTACCCATTACACCCCAGAAGGTGATATAGGCTACCAACGCTATAAATGGTCCTACAATCAAGAACACAAAGTATACCAGGTGATAATCGGAAAAAATATGATAATGAAAACTCCACCAAAGCCCGATCGTGGACACAGCAACAATTAAATATGTCGCAATTGCAAGGATTCTAAACGGAATTCGTTTTTGGAGGAAAGAAAAAATCAAGGTTAGGGTCATACCCATTATCCCAGATATCAAATATGCGAGCGTAAGTGAATCTCCACCTACCTCTTTCAAGAACATGGCGTTAGCACTAATCTGAAATGTCATAATGAACGCTCCCAGAAAAAATGACTGCGCCATCATGAGAGCTACAGATGTACCCTCACCTTTTTCAATGCTTAATGCTCTTAATAGACCCATTCTTAAGATAATGCAATTCGGCTAATAAACAATGAGTAAATATAGGCATTTACTAATGAAAAATAGAACTTTTTCTAGTCAAAATGCTTCCAGACTTTGAGTGGACTTACTTAAGGCATTTTTGGTACACCTGAAAAGTTCTAAAAGCCGTCGTTTGTTTAGTAAAATGCTCTTTTAGTTTTGTATAACCATTTTCGGTCAACACTTTTGTTAAAGTTTCGTCTTCTAAAATTTCAATAATATTATGGGCTAAATTATCTGAATCTCCAACTTCCGATAACATACCTGTAATTTTATGCTCGATCGCTTCAGGTATGCCTCCTGCATTGGTTGCTATTACTGGAACTTTGTTGGCAAATGCATCAAGGATTGTGGTTCCTAACCCTTCGGTTTTAGAAGTAATCAGCAGGGCATCAATTTGTCTAAATAAGTTAGGTACATCTCTTCTAAAACCTGTTAATATAATCTTATTTTGTAGTTTTTTTTCTGAAATGTAACGAGCTATATAGGCTTTTTCAGGACCTTCTCCAACGATTAAAAAAGTGGTGTTTTTTCTTTTTTTAATTACTTTTTCGGCAGTGTCAACAAAAGTAAAGTAATCTTTATGAGGTGCAATTGCCGATATATTAGCAACGATTTTTTGGTCTTTAGGTATTTTTAATTCCTCTTGAATAGTAACAGGACTAACTTCAATATTTTGAAATCGATTTAAGTCAATCCCACTGTGAATCGTTAGACACTTCCGAGGATCTTTTAAATCTTGCTCCATGATTTTCTGAATAGCTTCCGAAACACAAATGATTTTTGCAATACCTCTATAGTTGTATTTGAAACGAGAAAACCAGTTGCGTTTTATCGGGAAATCCACTCGTCGGCTTAAAATGAGTTTGCTTGAATTACCTAAAATGGAAGACCAAACAGCAATTGCATGGGAATGACCACTGTGAATATGTACGATATCAATATTTTCTTTTTTACAAATTGATCGAACTTTCCAAGCAGTATAAATATCAAATTCGTTGGCAAATGGAAGAGTAAAATTTTTGATTCCGTGGTCCTTACAATGTTGCTCGAACGCGGATTTCTTACGGCAAGCTACAAAATTGATAACATTATGATTATCAGTTAATTCATCAATTAAGTAGGCGATTTGCTGTTCTCCTCCCCGCCAAGATCTTTCCGAAGAAAGATGTAATATTCTTATTTTGCCTGCCATATTATTTCGCATCCTTCCAAAGTGCGCGGAGTTTCGTGTACTTTAAAAACTTGGCGTGAGCAGAATTAACACTGATTATTAAACCATAGTAGCCATCTAAAAAACCTGCTTTTATAATATAGTCTCGTATAAATTTGACCACAGGACTAAAAAGAATATGAAGGAGCGTAGCTTTTTTACCTTTTTCAAATAATGCCTTTGATGAGATATCTGTGAAGTAGCGAATTTGCTCCAAATGCTGATTAATGGTATAAAATGAATAGTGCAGAAGGTCACCTTTAAGGTGTTGGATTGAGCTTCCTGATTTCATTTCGTATCTATCGTGGGGATTAGTTCCGGTCCATTTACCTTTGCTACTGTCCCAAAGACGTAATTTTTTATCAGGATACCAGCCTGTATGTCTGATCCATTTGCCACAATAATTCGTAAGCCTGTTCATTACATAACCGTCGGCATTCCAGTTGTTTTTTACTTTTAAAATGCTGATTTTTAGTTGTTCGTCAAGAGCTTCATCAGAATCCAATGACAATATGTGTTGATATTTTGCGTGTGTTATAGCAAAGTTCTTTTGTTCGATGTGGCCAAGAAAATCCTGATGAATAACTCGAGCTCCTTTTTGAGTTGCAATTTCAATGGTTGCATCGGTTGAACCAGAATCCACCACGACAATATCGTCCGCAATGCCTAGTACCGAATCTAAACATCTTCCAATGTTTTTTTCTTCGTTGTACGAAATTATTACAACCGACAATTGAATCATTCGAACAAAATAACAAAGTTTGCGTATAATAATCCTAAATTTTTACGTTGATTCTACATTATTGATGTTGTTCCGCTGGATTAAATATTGTTTGCTGTTAGGAATTCTTTTTCCTGTACTCCATGTTAATGGACAGATCGTTATTCAAAATAACGTTAGTCTTGAACAGTTAGTAGCGGAATTGGAAGGAACTGGACTTGAAATTTCGAATATTACAACAGATTGTAATTCAGACGCTGATATTCCCTATGGTAGATATCAGGATACCAGTGGTGTTACTGGACTTAACGAAGGACTTCTACTTACTACTGGTGCAGCAGATATTGCGGTGGGTCCAAATAATGGAACCGGGAGAGGGGTCAACAATGTTGAGGAGGAGCAATTTGATCCGGACTTAATGAAATTAATAGATACGACGTTGTCAGATGGGCGCTTTTATGACGTGTGTAAAGTTGAGTTTGATATTGCCATTTACTCTAATCAACTCTCTTTTAATTACGTTTTTGGTTCTGAAGAGTATCCAGAATTTGTCGGAAGCTATCATGATGTATTTGGATTTTTTATTAGTGGACCAGGAATCCCAGACACAACAAATATTGCATTAATACCAGGTACTACAAGCCCAGTTTCAGTATCTACGGTAAATCATCTAACTAACACCAATTATTATGTAGCTAATGGAAACGGAGCATTGCCGCCTTTTGTGGGTCCTATGCAATATGATGGTTTTACCAGACTTTTGGAAGCAAGAATAGAGGTTCAACCTTGTGAAAAATATCATATAAAACTAATAATTGCTGATGAAGGTGATGGAATTTTTGATTCAGGAATTTTTCTTGAAGCAGGAAGTTTTAAGGGATCGGATGAAAAAATTACCACATCATTAGAACATGAGCAATATGGTAATGCATTAGAAGGGTGTAATGACGGCTATTTTGTTTTTCACAGAATTGGCCTCGAAACTCAAGATATGTCTCAACCAGTTGTGGTAAACTATTTAATTGGTGGATCAGCTAAAAATGGAGTTGATTATGCTTTAATACCTGATTCGATTGTAATACCTGCTTTTCAAGATAGCGCAGTACTTATTATTCAACCATTTGAAGATAGTTTGGTGGACCCTGGTGAAACTGTAGAGATTTTCGTGTTGAACTATTGTCCTGCTCTCCCACCAATTTTCAAAGCAGTGCACGTAATTGAGGAAGAATTTGAGTTTAATTTACCCGATCAACCTGTATGTAAAGGGGAGGAAGTACAATTAAACAACCCGGTGGGATCACTAGGTTATGATATTGTTTGGGATGATTTAGACATATTAAGTTGCTCCAATTGTACTTCACCTTTTGCCTCACCAGATACAAGTATGTCAGTAAGTTATACGGTTACCGATAAATTTACGGGTTGTTCTACCGATGGGAGTATAAATGTGGTTATTCAGCCATTGCCTATAGTTGATTTTAGCTATATGAATGACGATGATTATACCAATTTGGATGTGTTTTTTCTAAACTACTCTTCCAATGCGAATGAATTTCATTGGGATTTTGGTGATGGAGACAGTTCTAATCTTATTAACCCCATGCACGTATATCATTTACCCGAATTTGGTAATCAAGTTGAATACGAAGTTGAACTTATTGCAATCAATTCTATCACAGGATGTAAAAATTCACATTTAGATACTATTCGAATTGAAAAGCCATTCTACTTACCCAATATCATCACTCCTAACGGAGATATGATGAACGATGAGTTTGCAATAACTGGAATTCAGCCAGATCGTTGGAACATTAGAGTTTATAACAGGTGGGGGAAAATGGTCTTTAATGCAGATCAATATAATAATCGTTGGTCAGGGGACGATTTGCCAGACGGTACTTACTTTTTCGATCTTGCTAACGTAAATCAGGATAAAATGTTTAGAGGTTATCTTCAGATTGTTCGCTGATTTAAATAAATGAAACGCTTATTATTCATTATAGCATTGTTAATATTCTGCGGAATTGGAGCAGTGTCCTACTATTATTTTTACAGGGTTACCAAACCTCAGCGAATTGCAATTCAATGCTTAGGTAAGTATAATGCTGATCGCTTGAACCAAGTTAAAGAAGCAATAATACAATATTACGGAGTTGAAGTAGAGGTTTATGAACCTAAACCTATGCCTAAGGAATTTTTTGTGAACATTAAAAGTCCTAGATACAGAGCAGATTCAATTATTAAACATTTAAAATCCATTAAGCCGGATAGTGTAGATTTGATTTTAGCCTATACAAGTCACGATATATCATCCACTAAACGTGGTCCATTAGGTCAAGTTAAAGAACCTAAAAGTAAGTATTTGGATTGGGGTATTTTTGGGTTAGGATATAGACCCGGCCCATCGTGCGTGATTTCGGATTTTAGATTAAACGGGAAGAATGAAACCCAAACAATACTTAGACTTAAAAAAGTTGCGTTGCATGAAATAGGGCATAATTTAGGTTTGTCACATTGTGAAAATGATCAAAGTTGTTTTATGCGTTCAGCCGCAGAGAAAATTAGTACTATCGATGCTGTGAATTTGAATTTATGCGACGTATGTAGAAAGCGAGTTTTTAATTAACCAATTCTTACGCAACGCATTCCCATACTCATCAAATCCTGATATTGATTATGGTTGAAAAAGGAGGCCTCTTCGTTCCTTTTCCTCAATCCAAGAGCATAAATAAGAGGTATGTAATGCTCAGCCGAATTCACACTTAGTTCAGCCGCTTGACCTAGTTTTTTATAATTTATAATTGGAGTATGATTTCCGTCAGTGATTAAGGAAGCAATTTTTTGATCAAATTCCTGTGCCCAATCGGTAGATTTATTACCAGTACGCATAATAACTCGAAGGTTATGGACAATGTTGCCACTAGCGACAAACAAAACTCCCTTGTTGCGGAATTTTTGCAACTCTTGAGCTAGCTGATAATGATAATTGAGATCCCTAGTTCGATCTAAACTTAACTGAATACATGGAATATTCGCTTCTGGGAACATTTTGACTAATACAGACCAAGTTCCATGATCGAACCCCCAATCATGATCTAAGTTTATATTAGTTGAAGTGACGTTATTCTTAATTTCTTGTGCCAACATAGGGTGGCCAGGAGCATTATATTTTACCTCATAGAGATGTTGAGGAAAACCATACATATCATAAATCATCTTAGGTTGCTCCATTGCTGTAACCTTAGTTCCTTTTGTTTCCCAGTGTGCTGAAATACAGACGATTGCTTTTGGTGTTGGTAGGTTTTTCACGGCATTTGCCCAACCTCGGGTAAAACTATTGTCCTCGACAGCATTCATAGGGTTGCCATGCCCCATAAAAAGAATTGGAAACGTATAATCCATTTTTGGTAGGCCATTGAGGAAGTTAGATGCTTCTGATATTTGATTCATGAATAACCCTCCAGTAAAAGAGGTAATTAATTGTATGGCTTTTCTTCTATTCAAAATATTTGTTTAAACAAATGTATTCAATCTAATGCAAATTTGCAAGTAAGTATATTGCTCGGGTCCAACCTCTACTATTTTCAATTTAGTTGTTATATTGTGCCTTATATGATTTTGGTGTACATAGTAGTTGCGTTTTTCATTGCATGGATTTGGGTAGATTATTACCGTCTAATTGATGTTTATGACCGAGAGAGTGTTTGGTTTTTTATTCTTGCCTTTGCTTTAGGGGGGTGTTCCACTCAACTTGTACTCGGAATACATGATTGGTTTTTGGATGATACAGGGTGGGATATAAACGGAGGTTTTATTAATGACTTTTTGTATTGCACTTTCGGAATTGGAATGTTAGAGGAATTTGCCAAATCGACACCGTTCTTGTTAGTACTTCTCTTTAGGAAAAAGCTTTTTACGGACCCTATCGACTATGTTTCATTTTTCTGTACAGCTGCTTTGGGCTTTTCAGCAATAGAAAACGTAATGTATTTTGATAGACACGGTGCTGAGATTATTGAAGGTAGAGCGATACTATCTACAGTAGGACATATGTTCGATACCGCCTTAATAGGTTACGGAATAGTGTTGTTTAAGTATCGATCCAAGCAACATGGCATTTGGGTAATACCTCTGTTCTTCTTTCTGGCTAGTTTGTCTCATGGTATTTACGATTTCCTTTTAATCCACGAAGCGTTTGGAATCTTGGGTTACTTGGTGATGCTAGTTTACTTTATGGCTACGTTATCATTCTTTATGGTAATCCTCAACAACTGTCTAAATAACTCCAATTACTTCACATATAAACGTGTCATTAACTCAAGGAGAGTTTCTGAAAGGTTGTTGATGTATTATGCGATAGTACTTCTGACTCAAGTGATATTGGTTATGTTCACTGAAGGTAAAATGAGAGCGATAGGTACGCTTTTATCCGGGCTGCTAATGAATGGCTTTATCATTGTTGTGGTGTGTTTGCGACTAAGTAGATTTAAACTTATTAAAGGAAGATGGAATCCTTTCGTACCAGAACTTCCATTTTCCATTGTATCAAAAGACTCTTATGATGAAGGTTCGGGTTCGTTTTTTATAAAGATTAAAGGGGAATCGTATAACGATGCTCATATAAGTAGTTATTACGAAGAGTATTTCTATCTACTTCCTATGAATATGTCCAAAACTAAGATTAAGAAGAACAAATTAGCCTTTATCGATGGTAAAGCATTTTTGCAAGGAGATCAGTCGTTTTATAAAACTAGGCTATACAAAGATAACAAAGACTCTCCTTCGGCTAGAATCCTGTTAAAGCCTAAAAGAAGAAAGCCTATTTTGTATAAGGAGCAATATCCAATAGTAGCTATTCTTAAGCACGATAAGGCTTATGATGTTAAGCACAATCGAAAAGATAAGAAGAAATTTACCTTTGTAGAGTGGGCGTATATAAAGCCTTATTAGATAAAATAACGTGAGTTCGAAATAAGAACTCTGACAAAATTATTATCCCGAAATCACGTTAAATAAATTGAGGCTTTAAAAACGAAAAGGCTGACTCTTAATGAATCAGCCTTTTAATACGTATATAATTTTACCTGTACCCTAGATATGAATTACTTCGTCGTAAGCAGCCGCGGCAGCTTCCATCACAGCTTCACTCATAGTTGGGTGAGGATGAACAGACTTAATTATTTCATGTCCAGTGGTTTCTAGTTTACGAGCAACAACAGCTTCAGCAATCATTTCAGTTACGTTGTAACCAATCATGTGGCAACCTAACCATTCACCGTATTTAGCATCAAAGATAACTTTTACAAACCCATCTTTGTGGCCTGCAGCACTTGCTTTACCAGATGCTGAGAATGGGAATTTACCAACCTTAACTTCATAACCAGCTTCTTTTGCAGCTTTCTCAGTCATTCCAACAGATGCAACTTCTGGTGAACAGTAAGTACATCCAGGAATATTTCCGTAATCTAACGGTTCTGGGTTATGACCCGTAATTTGTTCTACACAGATTATACCTTCAGCACTTGCTACGTGAGCCAATGCAGGTCCGTGAACAATATCTCCAATTGCATACACACCCGGTACATTCGTTTTGTAGTGTTCGTCAACTAAAACTTTACCTTTTTCATGTTTTATTCCAGCTTCTTCCAATCCTATTCCTTCAAGGTTAGTTTGGATTCCAACTGCAGAAAGTACGACGTCAGTCTCAAGAATCTCTTCTCCTTTCTTAGTTTTAACAGTTACTTTGCATTTACTTCCTTTAGTATCTACTTTCTCAACAGAAGAATCAGTCATTATATTGATTCCTTGTTTTTTGAATGATCTAGCTAATTGTTTAGATACATCTACGTCCTCAACAGGAACGATGTTAGGCATATATTCTACGATTGTTACATCTGTACCTATAGCATTGTAAAAGTAAGCAAACTCAACTCCAATAGCTCCTGATCCAACTACGATCATAGATTTTGGTTGCTTAGCTAAAGACATCGCCTCACGGTAACCAATAATTTTCTTACCATCAATAGGAAGATTTGGCAACTCTCTAGAACGAGCACCTGTAGCAAGGATGATATGGTCAGGAGTATAGGTAGTTTTGTTCCCCTTGTCGTCAGTAACTTCAAGTTTCTTAGAACCTAACACCTTACCAAAACCTTTGACTACCTCAATTTTGTTTTTCTTGAACAAGTACTGAATTCCGTTACTCATTCCACCTGCAACGTCACGGCTTCTTTTGACAACCTTATCAAATTCTACTTTAGCGTTAGAAACAGAAATTCCGAAATCTTCAGCGTGGCTCATATATTCGAAAACCTGTGCACTTTTTAGAAGCGCTTTGGTTGGAATACATCCCCAGTTAAGGCAAATTCCTCCTAATTCAGCTTTCTCAACCACCGCAACTTTCAATCCCAATTGAGAAGCTCGGATAGCAGCCACATATCCTCCAGGGCCACTTCCTACTACCATTAAGTCGTATTTTGCAGACATAATATTTATTGTTCTTTTGTTAAACCTTCATTTAGAAACCCATACGGTTATCCGATGGGCAGACAAATTTAAGGGGATTTGTGGTATAACAAAAGAATTAACAAAGATTGGCTAGATTCCTAATTTAAATCAGACCGTAATGTCAATTTTCTTTCCAAGAAATTTTGGCTTTGTGAAAAGTACGTAAATGTCTAATACAGCCTTGAATTTAGCAAGATACTCTCGAAATTTGGTCTTTTTGTCAATATTCGATGACACCTCTTTTGCATCAAAGGCAATGGCGTCTATTTTATTTTTATTGGCTAGAAATACTGCTCGTTGGTTATGGAAATTCTGAGAAATAATGGTCAACTTCTTCTGTCCAAAAACTTTTTTCGCTCTTACAACAGAATCTAAAGTGCGAAAACCAGCATAATCCAAGGTGATTTTGTTAGCAGGTATTCCCAATTGAATCAGATAGTTTTTCATGTCAGTAGCTTCATCATAGTAAATCGTATGATTATCTCCACTTACCAGAATGTGTTTAATTTTTCCTGCATGATAAAGTTTAGCCGCAGCCTCCATGCGATTTTTAAAATAGTAATTAACTGTGTTTCTTCTGGTTCTTTTACTAGTTCCAAGAACTAACCCAACATCGTTGATAGGAATTGCCTCTACAGAATCAAATATTTGCTTTTTGGTGCTTTGAGTTATCCAAATGTTGGACATCAGTACCATGCTTACTAAAATAAGAAGTCCCAAAAACGACTTTTTAGCAATCTTTTTAAAAACGTTAAATATTTTTTTAAGCATCGTGCATTAAAAATGTTTAAGATCCGACCAATCGAAAGTCCAATCTGGAGTATCAAGCAAATCGTCTGACGAATTTAATTCATACCAAGGACTTATTAAAGCATTATTTGGGTTGATTAAAACCTGAATTTCTCGAGCAGGCATATAACTTTGGCCAAGCATGAACACTTTATTACCCGTTTTTGGATTTACAGCCATATCAAGGACAATTATGGCATGCCCTGGACTTCCTCCTTGAATAAACACGTCCCCAATTTGCATCTTTTGAGGATCTCTCGCTTTTAACTCTTTGGACAGAGATAATGTTCCCGCATACATGAAAATCATTTCAAGATAATTCCAAAAAACAGATTCATTAGATTCGGCCGAAGCTCGTTTGACCCAACTGGTATTATTTCCTGAAATTTTTATTCTATAACCTTGTTTCCATTTACCATAATTGACAGCCATACCATTGGTGAAATTGAACTGAATTGAGTCGTGTTGCTCTTTTTCGTAAAAATATCGTGCTCTAAGATGCATTACGGCATCTGCACACTGGTGAAGATCTTTTTTGCCAATTGGTAAATCCACTACACCAATGTATCCGTACATAGGAATAGTAGAACCATTGTATAGTTTTGCTTCAACACCGAATGGTTTTAAAGGAAGATGCCTTAGGTAGTTGCCAAATCCGTCTGAACTAATGTTAGTACGAACATAGTCTTTTGGAGGGGTGAAACGTGTAGATAATTTTAACCCACTTTCGTTATCTATTATAACTGATTTTTCTTGATTAGGATTTTCAGAATGAGTTTGAACCGATTCAGGTTTTGAATTAGCAGGGGATTGTGATTGACAGCTTGATAAACCAAAAACACAGGCAATGATACCAAGAGTCAAAGTTTTAGTGCATTTATTATTCATGAGGCGTTTCTTATTTCTTATATAACTCCAAGGTTTTAGAATTGTTACACTATGGACATAAAAAAAGCGAAGCCTTTTGAGCTTCGCTTTCAATTCTGTTTTAGTGTTCTATCGAAGAAGAACAAAGAATATCAACCAAACAATTGCTAAAACTGGCAATAGGATTGGAACTGAATATTTAACTACATAGCTAACAAATGCAGGCATTTTAATACCAGTTTGTTCAGCAATAGATTTTACCATAAAGTTTGGAGCATTACCAATATAGGTCATTGCACCAAAGAATACTGAAGCAACCGAAATAGCTAATAATTCCCAACTCGTTCCATCACCAGTCATGTAGGACTGTACGTCAGCAGGAATACCAATATCTAAACCAGCTTTACCCATACCTGCAGCAAGGAAATTCAAATAAGTAGGAGCGTTATCAAGAACTCCAGAAAGAGCACCTGTAGCCCAGTATAATGTATCTACAGTAATCATTGAACCATTGTTTGTAGCAAAAGTTCCTACCAACTGAAGTGCAGGCATCATGGTGGCAAAAATACCGATGAAAATATATGCAACTTCTTTTACAGGTTCAAAATCGAATTCGTTTCCTTTTAAGCATTCTTTGTCTGCAGTTTTATATGCAAGAATAGCTACGGTAAACATTATTATTTCCCTAACAACACTAAATTTGGTTGCCCCAAGGTTTTGTGCTTCCGTTAAGTTGTCAGTAATACCAAATAATACTTCACCATTATCTAGTTGAATAATTCCTGGCAACCAACCAAGCTTGTTAGGATCAAGGAATACAGATCCAATTACAACGGCTAACCAAAGGATGTTTCTTGCACCTTTCATGGTGATTTTACCAGAATATTGAATTTGAGAATCAGGACCATCGTAGTCAGCTTTATTACGACGGTCAATGAATACGAAGATTAGACCTAAAAGTCCAATGCCCACAATCCAATGCATCCAAACGTGCTCTACAGTCCAGAAAAACTCAACTCCTTTTAAGAATCCAAGGAATAATGGAGGATCACCAATAGGAGTAAGACACCCACCTACATTACTTACCATGAAAATAAAGAATACAATGTGGTAAGGCTTTACGCGATTTTCGTTTAATCGGATAAACGGTCTAATAAGCAACATGGATGCACCAGTAGTACCAATTATGTTTGCTATTAACGCACCGAACACAAGCAAAATAAAGTTAACCATAGGTTTACCTTCCTTATCAATCTTAATAAGTATACCTCCAGACGCAATAAACAACGAAGATATCAATGCAATAAATGATACGTATTCTGCTAATGCGTGGATAGGGTGATGGAGGTCATGTAAGAAGAAGATATAATATATTACTACCAATGCACCTAAAGCGATGGCAACTATTGGGTAATTTTTATGCCAAAAATGCTCAAAGAATAGTGGACCAGTTGCAATAAGCAATAATAACAGTACAAAAGGAATAATGGACCAAATTGCTGGTTCTGCGTGGTGACCATGATCAGCATCATGACCAGCTTCTTCCTCACCAGCAGAAACACCCCCTTCATCCTGTAATGTATTCATGGCGATTAACTCCCCAGAAACATTTTCAGAATTGTTGTTTGCTACCTCGTGTTGATCAGAACTAATAGCATTGGATTTAGAAAATACCGGACTCGCAAATAGTACTAGAGCCCCGAAAAGAAGTAAAATATACTTATTCATCGTTTAAACTTATGTTATAACAAAAAACGAATACAAATGCATTCTATACTAACCCGACAAATGTACTATTTTTTATTACATGTAAAGGGTGATAAGGTTGAATTTTGAAAAATCTGGAAAAAATGTGAAATATTGGGTTACCTTTTTCTGACCCCCAGTATATACGAAGGCAAATAACAAGAAGTTAAGGATTACGGAAGTATTTATTAGCGAACGGCTAATGCTAAAATAGCACTCAATAATTCAATTAAATATTTAAATAATCCAAGACTTTAAAAAAAGGACTTTATACATTTGTAATTGACCTGAATTTAGATTTTATTGCAAAACAGTTTTAAAATGGACGACATGGCTACATTAAAAAAATTAACGTTTGGTATTGTATTCTTACTCTTAGGGTTGCACTTGAATGCTCAATCTGATAAGGCTGCTTCGGCTCCTGAAAAGATTGGAGCTGCAGAAGTGAATGCTATGCAAGAAGAATCGAAAAAAGTAGAGTATACCAATTATTCGATTATCGAAGTGGGAAGTTCCGTAGTTGTGGAACAAGCACAACCTTCTAAGGAGGGGATGCTGTTTCAGAACGACAAGAGAACTACACAAGGTAAGATTTCTTATCTTTCTCCAGTAGGGGAGCCTGTGAAGCAGGAAGATAAGCAATTGGTTGCAGACCCAACTTTAGGTACGAACTAGTATAACAATACAAACAAATTAATCTGATTTTTTGACTTGCTTACTTAAAGCGAGTTTATATAATATTTACGAACTATAATATGAATCATAATTACTTTAAAACTATGAGATCGTTGAAAGCTATATTGATGGGGTGTGCCATTCTATCAATGTCAATTATTGCTCAAGCACAAAGTTGTATGATGACCCCGGTCTCACTACAAGAAAGGGTGTCTAATTCTGACTTAGTCGTGGAAGGTAAGATTCTAGCGCAGAAATCTTATTGGAATCATGACAAGAGCGTTATTTACACAGTAAACAAAATTGAAGTTTACAAAGTGTTTAAAGGAGTGTTGAATACAAATGTCATAAGTGTTGTTACACAAGGTGGTGTTGTAGGAGACAAAATGATGAGAGTTTCTCCTTCATTGGAATTAGTTCCAGGTGAAGTAGGGATGTTCTCTACTAAAATGTCAGGTGTTGTGTTGAAAGATTACGATCCTAACTTCCATGCTAAGGCTGTTAAGTCTATTTATGGAGGGAAGGCGGTTTACAACCCAATTCCAAAGAATGAAACAATATACGAGGCGTACGGTTCTGCTCAGGGATACGTAAACTACGATCGTTACCAACGCAAAGCTGTTGGAGTGTTTGATTCTTATAATGATGTAGTGAACGATCTTTATATTAAAGTGAGTAACGTAACTAACAGAGGGTTCTTTGAAGTTAAGTCTTTTGTTGCTGACGATTACATTAAGCAAACTGGTGCAGGTCAAAGAGTAGTTAATATTACAGCGCTTACTAATACAGCAGGTGGTGGTAATGTTGCTTCTGCGGGTACTTATACTGAAATTAGAATTACTGGTACAGGTTTTGGAGCCAACCAAGGAGAGTTAAGATTCCCTAACGCTGATGATGGTGGTGCTACTACAATTAACTGTCCTGCTGGATTAATTACTACTTGGACGGATACAGAAATTATCTGTTTGGTTCCTAGTGGTGCAACAACTGGTCAGGTGCAGGTAAGACATGCAACAACAGGTTCGTCTACTGTGCCAATTATAGTTCCTTATAATGTTTCGAACATTGGTAGTGGAGGTGTTGAGAATGCTGCTGATATGGTGAATACCAATTCTATTGGTGGTTATACTTGGACGTACAGTACAAACTTTTACTCGAATAAAGATGCTGTAGCAAGATTTGGAGAATCACTTTGTGAGTGGACTGCTGCTACTGGAATTAACTGGGATACTGCTGCTACTCAATCTACGGTAGCTTGTCAAGCTTCGGGAGATGGTGTAAATATTGTTTCTTTTGATAACACTTGTGCGTTACCAAGTGGTGTGCTTGGAACATGTTATTCTTATTACTCAGGATGCTACGGTGCTAGTGGACTTTCTTGGTATGTAAGTGATTTAGATATTAAATTTGATGCAGGACAGAACTGGAACTTTACAGCTGGTCCTCCTGCTGCTGCAGAATATGATTTTAAGAGTGTAGCAATGCACGAAGTTGGACACGGTCACCAATTGGGTCACTTTGCTCTAACATCTGATATCATGTATTGGTCATTAACAAATGGTTTTCAGAATGTAACTATCGATGCGAACGCTACTAATGGTGGTTTATTCGTTATGGATAGAAATGGTACTGCTCCTGGTTCTGCAGCTTGGGATGATGAAGTAGCTCATGTAGGTCATTCAGGAGGTAGTTTTGCTTCTAACGAGTGTGGTCCTGGAGCAATGATTCCTTATACTTGTACTGCTGGTCCAAGTTGTTTTGATGGTATATTAAACCAAGATGAAACTTCTATTGACTGTGGTGGTGTATGTCAAGCATGTGCTACTAAGTGTGCAAACGGAGTTCAGGATGGAGCTGAGACGGGTGTAGATTGTGGTGGTCCTTGTACCGCTTGTTGTACACCTCCTCCAAATGACTCTATTCAATTTGCGGTTTCTTTAACAACTTGTCCTACTATTACAGCTGGAGATAATACCTGTTCTACTGCAGACGGTTTTTATGCTAGTGGATGTGTTACAGGAGATCACATGATGTGGTACACAGTAGACTTAACTAACCTTCAAGATGGTTTTGATTTGACATTAAGTAACTCTTCAAGTGGAGGTGATTTTGAAATTATTGTTGTAGGTCAATACCCTAATAATCCAACTGCATTTGGTGCAGAATGTGGAGCTATTGGTATATATAACTTTAATAACCTTCCAGTTGATTCTGTATACTATATTGGTATTGGATCAGCTACTTTGGATGTAGGAACTTATGATGTGTGTCTTACTCCAACTGGAAGTGCTTGTGTAGGTGGTGCTCCTGCAAATGATGATATTTGTAGTGCAGTTGCATTAACTATGGATGCTTGTCAAGCGACATTACAAACTGACTCTTGTGCAACTGCAGATTATACAGATGGAAACTGTATTGCTGCTGGTTCTATGTCAGTATGGTATACATTCACATTAACAGCACCAAACAACCAAGTTGCTATTAGCTTTGATACAAACACTTTCTTAGGTGGTCAGGTTGGAATGATGGTTTTGGATAGTGTTTGCGCTAACCCAACTTTCGTATGGTCTGATTGTGGAAATGCTAACACAGATACTTTTAATTTAACTCAGTTGTTAGCTGATACTACTTATTACTTAATGGTTTCTACACCTGCAGGTAGCCAAGGAGATTTTAGATTATGTATTGAGCAGTCGTTCGATCCATGTGTTGCAGCTCCAGCTTCTAATGATAGTATTTGTAATGCTACTGTTTTAGACTTTGCAGGAACTAATCAAGCTTGTTTGACTGGTGAAACGAACCAATGTTCTTTCCCTGATTATACAATTGGTTGTATTGATGCAAACTCTAACTCTGTATGGTATGAGTTTGATTTGACAGGAAATGCTTCCGATGCTGAGATCATCTTTACTAATACTACAGTAACTGATGATACGTTGAGAGTTGGTATTATTGAAGGTTCTGCTTGTGACACGCTTGTTGCTTGGGTGTACAATGAATGTATTAACGCAACAAATGATACAATTAATTTAAGAGGTTTAGATTCAACTGCTAAGTACTATATCTTAGTATCTACAGAAGCAGGTAATGAAGGTAACTTCGATATCTGTTTAAATCAATCAGTTGATCCATGTTTTGCTGGTGGTGCACCTGCTAATGATAGCTTGTGTTCTTCTCAGATTATCCCTACGGATAGTACGTGTTTAACTAGTCAGACTAACAATTGTGCGAATCGTGCGGAAACCTTCGGTGGATGTTTCAATGCCGGTAACAGTACAGTATGGTATCGTTTCGGTCTTGCTTCTACAGCAAACAACATGGTGGAAATAAACATAAGTAACCATACATTTACTGGTGAGGTTGACTTGATGTTAATCGGTGTGCCTAAGTCAGCTCCAGGATCATGTGATTCTATCTTGACTTATGGTTTACTTTATGGTTCAGAATGTCAACACCCTGATAGTGGAACGTATGTTTTCGACAGATTGTCTGATACACTTAATTATTATTTAGCGGTAGGTTCAGATCCACTTGAAACAGGTGATTTCGATATCTGTTTAAAAGAGGGTAATATTCCTCCAGGTATATTGACTGGACCAGAGCAAGATTGTTCTGGTGGTATTGCGATTTGTAACGCAACGTATACTCAAACAGAATCTTACATAGGTCCTGGTCTTACTCAAGAATTACTTGGTAACACTTGTATCGGTGTAAATGAGTCTAATTCACTATGGTTTATATTTACGGTGCAAACTTCAGGTGCATTTGGATTTGATATTGCAACTGCAAATGATTATGACTTCGCATTGTATAACATTTCTCAAGATGGTTGTGACGGTATCCCTGGTGCTGTTCCAGATCGTTGTAACTTCTGTGGTACTACTGGTAACACTGGTATGGATGTAGCTACTTCAAACGCTACAATTCCTGAGGAAGAGCCAGGAACACCTGGATGTAACAAGATTATGAATGGTCTTGATGTTACGGCTGGTGAGACATTTGCTCTATTCGTTGATAACTATACAGCGGATAACGAAGGATTTACTATTACATTTACTGGAGCATCGGTATTTGATACTATCCCTCCATTATTGTGGAGAGGAGAGTCTGCTTGTGGTCAAAATGCAATTGTGGTTTTCACAGATGAGCCAATTCAGTGTGCATCTATTGACTTAGCTGATTTTGATATCTTCAACAATGATGATAACCTTAACTATACAGCTGCTTTTGATAGTGCTACTGGTGTAGGTTGTACAGGTGAAGTTGGACAAACGACTAACGAAATTTGGTTATGGCATGATGGTTCTCTTCCATCTGGTAATTATAGAGTTACAATTAACCCATCTCCAGTATTGGCAGATAAGTGTGGTAATATAATTGGTGAAGGAGGTTATATTGACATAGAGTACGTAATTGCTAAGCTTCAGTTAACTACTAGTAAGTCATTTGCTTGTACTCCTGGTGAAGAGGTGACAATTACGGCTACAGGTTTGCCAGCAAACGAGGTTTATATACTTAATCCTGGAGGTCAGGTAAATACAACAGGTGTGTTTACAGTAAACCCAACTGAGACTACAGTATACATTATCACATCTGATTACGCAGGATGTTTAAGAGAGACTTCGATTGGTGTACAAGTTGTAGAGGAAATTGTAACGTCTGTTGATCCTAATAACGTAACGATTTGTTCAGGTACAACTGATCTGATCGCAACTACAACAATCAATGGATTGCCTTGTCAAACATGTACTCACTCTTGGAGTGCAGGTTCAGTAAACGATGGATCACTTGGTTGGAAAGATACAGTTAATCTACCTGACGGAGCTTACACAGTTGTTGCTTCTGTTCCAGAAGGATGTTTAGGTAATACTGCAAATGCTACAATAAATATTGCTGGAGGAGCTACTGCAACAGTTTGTGAAGTACTTTATGTGTCTCCTTCTGGAGTTGGTGCTAACAGTGGTCTTACTAAAGATCAACCAACTACTTTAGATAGTGCATTAGCAAGAGCTCTTTGTACGAGTACAGTTATTAAGTGTGCGGTTGGTGATTACAACTATGATAAGTTCTTATGGGTGAATGGTTTTGTAACTATCGAAGGTGGTTATGACGCTACATTTACTACTAAGTCTTCTGATATGAGTGATGGTAATGGATCTAGATTTATAAGAAGTAATGTTACTGCTGATGATGGAAATGTTGCTGGTACTGATTACAGTATGTTTAAAGTAGTTGGTGGTTCCGAAGCATTTAGATTCCAAGATTTGAAAATTGTAATGCCTGGTGGTTCTGAAACAGGTGCTCCTGCTGGACACGCAGTTAGTTCACAAAAGAACAACTATGGTATCAACTTAGGTTCGGGGTGTACCAATTATGATATAATTCGTTGTTATATTGATGGTGGTGTTGCAGCTGCAGAATAAATTAGGTTTGATTATTAAGAAGTTAGAAATTTATAGAATTATGAAAATAAATTTTACCAAAATAGTAAGTGGTTTGATGCTATTCGCTTTAGCATCCACGACAGCAATGTCTCAGACCATTATTTATAAAACGGATTTTGAGGCCAGTGAAGGAACTGGAACTACCTCTAATGCACCATTAAACGGTCCATTGCCAGTAATCACGGTTAACAGAGGTACAGTTACAATTGATAACTCAAACCCGTTTTCGTTAGTGCAAAATTTGCATTGTGTTGCAGTTAAACAAGGAGGTGATCGTTATTTAGAGTATAACGCGACATCACCTGCAGTAACATTCACAGCAGGTAAATTTTACTTGTTTGAGATTTATGCATCTGATAACTCGGCAGCTGCGGATTTTACAATGTCATCTATTCCTGCTACAGGTAATAACCCAGATGGAGATTGGGATGAGTTTGATACTCCGGGAACAGGTACAGCTGTGGTTCATATGCAGACTACTAATATTGAGCCAGATGCTTATGGTTTATGGCAAGCTGTTTGGGCACCAACTGCTGCTGATTTAGGTGGTGGAGCAACTCAAACTAGATTCGTTGGTTTACATGAAACAGGTATTGTTGCAGGGGGACCTACTTCTGGAGAATGTTGGTTGGATTTATGGAGTGTTACTGAGTGGGATTGTGCTCCTCCAGTATCTGATCAAGCTAACTGGGCTTTCCCAACAGTTAACGGTAACAATGGAGGTACTGGAGCTTGTTCTACAACTGATGCCGTAGTTAATTATGGTCAAATGTATCCTGATAACTGTTTTTATTCTACTATGTATACTGTAACTGGTGGTGCAGGAACGTGTTTAGGTATTACTTATCGTTCTTCATATGTTTTACCAGCTACAACTGAAGATGTGTATATTGAAATTGATAGATGGATAGGTTTAGAAAGTAATCCAGATATTTTAGTAACGAACCTTACTTGTACATCACCTGTAGAGTTATTTTGTGGTACAGCGGATGATACACCGCCATATAACTATGTTTTACCAGCTGCTTCAGTAGATTTGACAGGTGGTGGTATTTTATACTTTGGTTCTGAAACGGATGATGCAGGTAGTTCATTCTGTACAGAAACTTTTAGTATTTGTATTGGAGAAGGTTCGCCATGTTCAGCAACAGTGTTTTCTGGTTGTGGAGGTCCTGGTGATGCATTCTCGGTTTACGCGCCAGATAATGGTGGAGGTACTGTAGATTGTAGTGAAATGTATGCAACAGGTGGTACTGGTGGTGGAGCAGGTATGCTGTTTACACAAGACGGTGGTTCTTCTGAATCAGGGTCAAGTGATGCAATTAGTGGTTACGCGCTTGTAACTGTAGATAACTTCTCATGTACAACAACTGATATTACTTTAACTAATGCTGGTGCTAACTGGACTAACTTAGATGGTGCTAACATTGTATCAGGAAGTTTATCTGGTAGCCCAATTGAAATTGATTATACTTTAGGTGATTTAGGAAGAAAGACTCTTACTTCAGATGTAGATTACTGTGGGTTCATTAATATGCAGGTAGATGCATCTGTTGCTGGACCAATCTTAGGTTCTTCTGATGTTTGTCCTGGTACTTACTCTTTTGCATCTTCTGACGCAGGTACTCCAGGTTATACTTACATGTGGTTCGTTCAAGACCCAACTGGAGGTACTTCAACAATTGCGTTTGATACTGCATCTACTACTGATATCAGTTTTGTTAATTCAACAACAACTACTTTACGTTTTACAATTAAGTTGGTTATTACTTCAGAATGTTGTGGTCCGTTAGATACTGTGTTCTTCAACTCAGACATCTTTGCTAACCCTGTTGCACCACCTACGATACCAGTTGATACAAACTGTGTAGGAGGTATTGATACACTATATGTAGCAACTCCTCAACCTGGGTTTACGTATGAATGGTATGATGCTAATACAGGAGGAACTCTTTTAGGTTCTGGGACTGGTTCTTATCAGGTAGATAGCACATTGTTAGGAGATACTTGGTATTACGTTCAAGCAATTGATGTAAATGGTTGCCCAAGTTTAACTAGAGATTCTGTTGAACACCATGGTTTATATTATACACCTGTTGTACCAGACATTGCGGCTTGTGCAAGTGGTTGTATTACGCTGGGTATTAGTGAGCCAGTATTTGGAACTACTTATAATTGGTATCATGATGCTGCGACGAGTGATGATTCTTTAGCACAATCTGGTCTTGGTGTTACTTATGATGCATGTTTGGATACAGCTGGTACTTGTTTGGATTATTATGTAACAGCACAAGTTGGATCTTGTGATGAAACATTACCAGCTACTAGAGTGGAAGCTTGTGTAACTAGTTCAACGTCTATCCTGTACTTTAAAGATTTAACAGGTAATCATGATTGGTTTGATGGAGCAAACTGGACTGAAACAGCAGCGAGTGTTGTTCCTGCAAATTGTGTACCTTCATGTAACACTAATGCAGTAATCGTTGCAGGTAATACTTGTGAAATAGCGTTCTATAATGGATTAAGAAATGCTTCTTGTAGACAAATCTCTATATTGAGAAATGCAGGAGGTCCAGCTATCTTGAAATTTATGGATGCTAAATCAACACTTGATGTATGTGGTAACTGGATTCAAGCTGGTAGACTAGAGATGTATGATTACGCTGCTACAAACCATGGTAGAGTTAATTTTGTGGGAACTGCATCTCCGCAATTAGTTCGTATTAGAGCGGCTGCTGAAGGTTTCTTCTGGGATTTAGGAATTGATAATGAATTTGCCGCTGACGCTCGTGTATATGTTGCTGCAGCTGCGGCAACTGATCAAGACATAGTTGTATTGGATCGCCTTAGATTGATAAACGGTATACTTGATATGGAATGGGGTGCTACTAACACTAAAACTGTTGATGTAAGAAACTCAGATGCAAATGCAATTGAGTACAGCGCAGCTAACCCAGGTTGTTATATTAATGGTAACCTTAAAAGAGCTGTGGTTGCAGGTAACTCATATGATTATCCAGTAGGTAACATGCCTGGAGGATATGATACTTCTATGCAAATACTTACGATACAGGATTTGTCTGCTGTATCTGGAGGTATGACCGATATTACTGCAAGATTTGATGTAAATACGGCTCAAGATTCTGCAGGGCTTGGAGCTTTAATTGGTCTTGGTTTAACAAATATTTTAGATAATGGTTCTAATACAGGAGATGGGCTTAATCACACTTCTAGTACTGAGGATGGTAGTTGGACAGTAGTGCCTGATGCAGGTACAGCAACTTATAATGTAGTGTTGCAAGGGCGTTACTATAATGAACCAGATGCTCCATTTATTACAGCAGTTAAGCGTGATAAGGTGTTCACTTTCGGAGATGGAAGTTCACCATATCCTACAGCTGCGCCATGGGTAATTGAATCAAGTTTAGATCAACCAGGTGCTGGTATTATGGGAACTTTAGCAGTGGCGAGTAGAACTGGTTATTCTGGATTCTCTCAGTTCGCAATTGCAACTGGTCCAGTATTGCCACTTGCTGTTGATATGTTATCATTCAATGGTGTAACTAGAAATGAAGCGGTATTCCTTGATTGGAGAACTGTAACAGAGAATGAGAATGATCACTTTATCGTTCAACGTTCTAAGAACAACAAGGATTGGGAGGATATTGGTAAAGTAGATGGTCATGGTACTACTCTTACTACTTATGATTATGACTACATCGATTCTAAACCTTACTCTGGAGTTTCTTACTATAGATTAACTGTAGTTAACGAGGATGGAGTTGGTTACCCAACTAACGTTATCGAAGTTAGATTAACTAAGGAGTTCGAAGTTGAGTTATTCCCTAACCCTGCACGTAATTATGTAGAGTTGAATATCGCGGCTAAGAAAGGTAGCAATAGTTCGATCATGGTCTTCAATGCATTAGGTAAACTAGTATATTCTGATAGACAAGTAATGAACGAAGGAACTAATAATTATAGAATTGACCTTGCAGGTTTAGCTTCTGGTGTTTATCACTTACAATTGAAGAACGATAATTCTACTAAGAACGTAAGCTTTATTAAGGAGTAACTTAAGTAATTAAGTAAATCTTAGAATTTAAAAGGAGCGGTTTACCGCTCCTTTTTTGTTTTTAGATATATTGTGGTGATTTTTTACCCCACTTTAGTCCCTTAATCTTTTGGATATATGATTCATTAAAGTATTTTTGCAGACTTGAAAAATTAGAATATGGCACTAATAAATACAATACGTCAAAAGTCCTGGATTGCAATAGCATTCGTAGGTATAAGTATGGTAGCGTTCATTGCAGGAGATAAAATGCTAACTCAATGTTCTGGAGGACCAGATTTATCTGACAATAATGTCGGTGAAATTAATGGTAGAGCAGTTCCGCAATACGAAATGCAAGATGAAATTAACATGCTTTCACAGCAATACTTCGATCGTACGGGATTAGAGGTAAAAGAAGATCAAGTTAAGCAACTGCAAGATGAAGCTTGGAACAGATTGTTGTATAAGCATGCTTATAAGCCTGCAATGGGTGACTTAGGATTATCAATCTCTAAGGAGGAAAAAGATGATATGATAGCGGGTAATAATATCCACTCTTCGATTATGCAGTCTTTCGTAAATCCTACAACGCAGCAATTCGATAAGAATCAATTATTATCATACATTACTGCTGTAGAAAGCGATGAAAAACCACAAGGACAGAATATCAGTGATCAAGAGTTTGAATCACGTAAAAATATGTGGATTGGATTTAAGAAGCAGTTAGAAGATATGAGACTTCAAGAGAAGTTCACCGGTCTAATTGGTAAATCTACTTATGTTACGTCAGCTGAGGCAAAGCGTAATCATGTAGCAACTTCTTCTCAAGCAAATATTAAATATGCTTACGTTCCTTATTACGCAATTGCAGATTCTTTAGTAGAAGTTAATGATAATATGTTGTCTGATTATCTTGCAAAGAACTTAAAGCGTTACGAGAAGCCTGCAACACGTACAATTGACTATGTAGTATTCGATGTGTTGCCATCTGCACAAGATACGTTAGCTGCAAAGGAAGAAATGGAAGAACTTAAAGGAGAATTTCAGGAAAGCGATAAGGACACTATGTTTATAGATCAGTATTCTGATGAAAGTGAAATTCCTACTAAGCGTAGAGCTGATGAATTGCCTTTAGCATTAAAGAGTTTAGCAAGTGTTGAAAAAGGATATGTAACAGACCCTATTTTGGAAGGAGGAAATTACGTTGTATATAAGGTAGTTGATTCTTTTGAGGATACAATCTATTCGGTTAAGGCCAGTCATATTTTGATTAAATGGGATACTGAAAGTGATGAGGATAAGGCTTCTGCTAAGTCTAAAGCTAGATCCATCTTAGATAGTATTAAAAGAGGTGAGGATTTTGGTGAGATGGCCAAGGTACATAGTACAGATAAATCTAATGCTGGGAACGGTGGTGATTTGGGGTGGTTCTCAGAAGGACGTATGGTTCCTGCATTCAACGAAGCTGTTTTTGCAAAGAATGGAACAGGTTTGGTGAATGATATCATTGAAACAAGATTTGGATATCACTTAATTAATGTAACAGAACCTAAAAACAACAATAGTTTTGTAATTGGTAAGATACAACGTGCGATTTTCGCTGGAGAGGATACTAAGGATGATGCATATCGCAAAGTAGGAGACTTTTTGGCGGATGCAAGCACACGTGATGCGTTTATTGCTAAGGCCGATTCTTCCAATGCTGCAAAAAAGTTTACTTCACAACCATTAACAGCTATGGATAGTCGTTTGGTTGGATTGAAAGATGGAAGAACTGTAGTTCAATGGGCATTTAGAAATGGAATGGAAAACGAAATTTCTAATATTATGAGTTTGGAAGATGCTTATGTGGTAGCAACGGTTACAGGAAGCTCTGAAGAGAATATGCCTAATCTGGATATGGTTAGACAGGAAGTAACAAGCAAAGTGACAAATATTGAAAAGGCTAAATACATCAAAGAAAAATTAGATGCTAATGCTGATTTCGGATCAATAGTATCTCAGTTTGGAGCAAACGCAAAAACAGGAACTACAAACGCACTTAAGTTGAACAGTTCTAGTATTAAAGATGCTGGATTAGCACCTGAAGGTGTTGGTGCATTGTTTGGTCTAGGTAACGGTGAAAGATCTGGTACTATTGAGACTGATAATGGAATTCTTGTGGTTGAGATGATTGCCTTAACTGAAGCAGCTGAAAAAGAAGATTATACTATTGAAAAATCTTCTGTGTTGAGTGCTGTTGAGGGGCGTTCTACTGGTGTAGCATTCCAAACCTTAAATGACTTAATGGATATTGAAGATACAAGATATAAGCACTATTAGTGTTAAATATATTAAAGGTAAAAAGCCAGCTAAGAAACTTAGCTGGCTTTTTTTTGTGCCTATCAATATAAAGTATATTTAGATTTTATCTTGCAAAAATTGAGCTGTATAGCTGTCTTTTATATGATTCGCAATTAAATCTTCAGGAGTTCCTTGAAAAATTAGTTGACCACCTCCAGTACCACCATCAGGCCCTAGGTCTATAATGTAATCCGCACATTTAATTATATCAAGGTTATGTTCGATAATAACTACGGTGTGCCCTAAAGCAACCAACGAATTGATAGATATCATAAGTTTTGCGATATCATGGAAGTGTAACCCTGTAGATGGTTCATCAAAAAGGAAGAGGATTTTCTTATCAGAGTTTTTCTTATTTAAAAAAGTCGCAAGTTTTACTCTCTGCGCTTCCCCTCCGCTTAATGTAGATGAAGCTTGTCCTAGTTTTATATAGCCCAACCCCACATCACTAAGAGGCTGTAGTTTGTCACAAATTTTCTTTTTACCCTCGAAGAACTCTAGACTTTGATTTACAGTCATGTCAAGTATATCCGCGATGTTCTTTCCTTTATAGGTTACCTCAAGGATGTTGTCTTTAAAACGTTTGCCTAAACATGCTTCGCATTGCAGTTGAATATCCGCCATAAATTGCATCTCCACAGTGGTTACTCCTTCTCCTTTGCAAACTTCACAACGTCCTCCCTCAACGTTAAATGAAAAATGGGATGATTTATAACTCTGAGCTTTTGCAACTGGTTGCGCTACCATTAAGCTCCGAATTTCATCATATGCTTTCGTGTAAGTTACAGGATTGGATCTAGAAGATTTTCCTATGGGGTTCTGATCAATAAACTCAACATGCTCAATAAGGTTTAGGCTACCCTTTATTTCTTTGTGCTTGCCAGGGCTATCATTTGACCCCAATCCAAAACTTTTAGCAAGATGAGGATAAAGAATTTTTTTAATTAGTGATGACTTACCAGAGCCACTTACACCAGTTACTAATGTAAGAGCATTTAACGGGATTTTGACATCTATGTTTCTAAGGTTATTCTCAGAAGCTCCTAGAATTTCAATAAAGTTGATAGGTTTTCTACGATGCTCAGGTACTTCGATCTTTAATTCCCCTCGTAAATACTTTCCAGTTAGTGTTTCTTTATCATTCTTGACAAGTTGGTCAAATGTTCCTTGAAAATTCAATGTTCCTCCTAACATGCCTGCTTCGGGACCAATATCTATGATTTCATCAGCGGCTTGCATTGTTTCCTCGTCATGCTCAACAACTACTACGGTGTTACCTAATTTTTGAAGTGATCTAAGCACTCCTACGAGTGTTTTAGCATCTTTTGGATGCAACCCAATACTAGGTTCATCTAGGATGTACATAGAGCCTACAAGGGCACTCCCAAGAGAAGTAGCCAGGTTGATTCTCTGAGTTTCACCTCCAGATAGAGTATTAGATAATCTATTAAGTGTTAGATACCCCAATCCTACACGATTTAGATAACTTAGTCTCATCCTTAATTCTGCTAAAATACGATCAGCAATTTTAAGTTCATTTGACTTAAGTTTTAGGTTTTCGAAGAATCCCAATGATTCTGATATTGGCATTAATACTATATCAGTAATTGTTTTCTCACCAACTTTAACGTATTGGGCATCTTTTCTAAGTCGACTTCCTTTGCAATCATGACAAACAGTACGTCCACGATAACGAGAGTACATTACCCGATATTGAATTTTGTACAAATTGGCTTCAACTTCTTTGAAGAATGCATTTAAACCTTCAAAGTATTCGTTTCCTTCCCATAGAATTTGCTTTTCTTGATCCGTTAGATCCATATACGCACGATGGATTGGGAAATCGAATTTAATTCCATTTTTCAGTAATGGCTGAAGCCAAGCATTCATTTTTTCAGTGCGCCAAGGTGCAATAGCTCCTTCATATACCGATAAAGAATGGTCCGGAAATATAAGATCATAATCCAACCCTAAGACCTGACCAAAACCTTCACAAGTTTTACATGCTCCGTAAGGATTGTTGAAAGTAAAGAAGTTTACGGTAGGTTCTTCGAATTCCATATCATCCAATTCGAACCGATCTGTAAAATTTGTTCTTTTGTTACCGTCTAAAATAAGAACACAAGTACCTAAGCCTTCAATGAGTGCTGTTTGAACGGAATCGGAAAGCCTGAATTCCATTTCCTCACTTCTTTCTTCTGGAATAATTACCCGATCAATAAGTACCTCGATATCTTCAATATTTACACCTTTTGGTTGAAAATCTTCAATAAACTCCATTGATCCCTTGTGGTAAATCCTAGCAAAACCTTTTTGCATTAGAATTTCCAGTTCCTTCCGAATAGGTCGCTTTTCGGTCTGAACTAATGGAGCCACTATAAAAGCTTTACCTCCTGGTTTTTGATCAAATATGAAATCGACAACATCGCTTACACTATTTTTTTTGACCTCGTTGCCAGATATTGGTGAATATGTTTTACCTACTCGGGCAAAAAGAAGTTTTAAATAATCGTAAATTTCTGTAGAAGTCCCAACGGTTGAACGAGAGTTAGAGGTGTTAACTTTCTGTTCGATGGCAATTGCTGGAGAAATACCTTTGATATAATCCACTTCAGGCTTGTCCATTCGACTAAGAAACTGACGTGCATATGAACTTAGACTTTCAACATACATCCGTTGTCCTTCAGCGAACAAGGTGTCAAAAGCAAGTGAAGATTTTCCAGATCCGGACACTCCAGTTACTACCACAAGTTTATTTCGAGGAATGGCAACCGATAAGTTTTTCAGGTTGTTTACACGGGCATTTTTTACCACAATGAACTCTCTGGCATCAAGTTGATCAATATCCTTATTTTTTCTTCCCATAAAGCAGAAATCTAGCTCGCAAAAATACAAGAAATTGGTGGATGATCTTGAATTTATATTTTTTCCTGAGTAGAACTTAAAGGGGTAACTATAATTTTTACGGAGAAACCACATTTCAGTACTTTTTCTTCATTATAAGAGCAATCGATAAAATGTGAAATCTTTAACCAGAAACCTGAAAAATGGGTCTTAATATATATTCAGATCGTTTTCAGGTTTTTGATTTCAATTTTCTCTTTTAATATTAGACCATAAAATAAAAGAACAATGACCTTCTTCCCTAGATTTTCGGGTAGATCTAACTTAAGGTTCGACTGAAATGCTTTGCGAAAGTCATAAAAAAAATTACATTTGTGGAAAAATTAAATAAGATACCATGAGCGTTTTAGTTGATAAGAATTCAAAGATTATAGTACAAGGTTTTACTGGTTCTGAAGGAAGTTTTCATGCCGGACAAATGATTGATTACGGATCAAATGTAGTAGGGGGAGTTACTCCAGGTAAAGGCGGTAAGGATCACCTTGGTAAACCAGTTTTTAACACAGTAAAAGAAGCAGTAGCGGAAACTGGTGCAGATGTGTCTATCATCTTTGTGCCACCTGCATTTGCAGCAGACGCTATCATGGAGGCAGCAGATGGTGGAATTAAAGTAATCGTTTGTATTACTGAAGGTATTCCTACCAAGGATATGATCGCTGTAAAGGAATTTATTACTGATAGAGATTGTCGTCTAATCGGTCCTAACTGCCCAGGTGTAATGACTCCAGGTGGTGCTAAAGTTGGAATTATGCCAGCATTTATCTTCAAGGAAGGACGAGTTGGTATTGTTTCTAAGTCTGGTACACTTACTTACGAGGCTGTGGATCAATTGACTAAAGCCGGATTAGGACAAAGTACTGCTATCGGAATTGGAGGAGATCCAATTATTGGAACAAGTACTAAAGATGCAGTCGAGTTATTCATGAATGACCCTGATACTGATGCAATCGTTATGATTGGTGAAATTGGAGGTCAAATGGAAGCAGATGCTGCTCATTGGATTAAAGAAAATGGAACAAAGCCTGTAGTTGGATTTATCGCGGGGCAAACTGCACCAGCTGGAAAGCGTATGGGACATGCAGGAGCAATTATTGGTGGAGCAGATGATACTGCAGAAGCTAAGATGAAGATTATGGCAGAGTGTGGTATTCATGTAGTAGAGTCACCAGCTGAGATTGGTGAAACTATGGCCAAAGTATTGGGTTAGTCGTAATAAACTAATACGAATAAAAAATCGTTGAAAGGGAGTAAGAGTTTTCTTACTCCCTTTTTTTGTATATTTATGTTATGAAAAAGTTTACTCTGGTTATTTGTGGACTGATAATTTCCCTATTCGCATCAGCACAAAAACTTGGTTTCGTATACGATGGGTCTATTCCAGTTAAAGAAATCAACAACTCGTATGATAATCCATGGTTTGGAGCCTTTCAAGCACCTCAGTTTGGTAGAATTGATGTAAATGGAGATGGTAAGAAGGATTTGTTTGTATTTGACAAGTATGATAATACCATTTCTATTTTCATAGATGATAATAATAAGTGGACCTATGCTCATGGATATCAGGATTTATTTCCTGATTTAATTGGTTGGGTTGTATTGAGGGATTATAACTGTGATGGCAAGAATGATATTTTCACCTATAGTTTATCTAGCGTAGCTTTATATAAAAACACCTCAAATGGATCCAATATTAGTTTTGAAAAAGTATCAGCAGCATTGACAGCGGAAGGTTCAAGCATTTTAATTCCATTTTCTGATGTACCTGCAATTGATGATGTAGATCAGGATGGAGACCTAGATATTTTAACTTTTGACGCAGGAGGTTCTTATGTAATTTATTATAGAAACCAGAGGGTTGAAAACGGATTGGATTGCGACGAATTATCATTCATCTTGGATACCAAATGTTGGGGTGACTTTAAAGAAGGAGGGTTAAGTAATGATATTACTCTTGGTGACGATTGTGGAGGTCAAATTGCAAATCCGTTTGATGACGTAGTATTCGAGAATAGATCTGGTGTACATGCCGGTTCTTCATTGATGATATATGATGATGATGGAGACAATGATATGGATTTGGTTTTAGGAGATATTTCTGCTTCTAATCTCGTTTTTTTAAGAAATGGGAACGATACGTCTAATGCTATCATGGATCTTGTTACGGATTCGTTTCCAAGCTCTAAGCCAGTTAATATGTACATTTATGATGCTTCCTACTATATAGATGTTGATTTCGATCAAAAACGTGATTTGGTAGTTGCTCCAAATGAGGGAGCCGAGGTTGGAGGAAAGAATTTCGAACATATTCTTTGGTATAAAAATACAGGAGAAGATGATAACCCTACATTCAGTTATCAAACCAATCAGTTTTTAATTGGTGAAACGTTTGAATTTGGTGCAGGAGCGGCTCCTGAATTTATTGATTATGATCTTGACGGTGATCTAGATCTGGTGGTTGGTAACTTCGAATATAGAACAAGCTCAGACGTCTCTCAAATAAGCTTGGGTCTTGTAGAAAACATAGGCACATCTACTAATCCAGAGTTTGAATTAAAGAACCGTGATTTTGCTTCTACTGCACAACATGAAATAACTAATGCGATACCATCTTTTGGAGATTTAGATGGCGATGGTGACCTAGACATGCTGGTGGGAGAACAATCTGGAAAATTCATCTTGTTTATCAATCAGGCTGCTGCTGGGCAACCGGCGGATTTCGTTTTAGACTCTTTAAATTTTGGAGGGTTGGATGTTGGCTCTAATGCTGCCCCATGCCTGTATGATTTGGATCGCGATGGAGATCTTGATTTAATTGCAGGTGAAAGAAACGGGAACCTCAATTATTTTGAAAATCAAGGGGATTCGAGTTTTCCAAGTTTTGCACTTATTACCGATACACTGGCAGGTGTTTATATTTCGGATCCAACCATTAATGCTGGGTATACGGTGCCAAGGATCATTGATTTTACTCGCGATGGTAAAATGGATTTGGTGCTTGGTACCTATTCAGAAGGGGTGAAGTTTTATTCGGATTTCGAAAACACCTGGAGCAATGATACAATCTATGCAATAGATGATGCTTTTTATAACGATAAAACCAATGCGTTAGGGGACATGAATTTTGGACGACGAATTGTACCAGCAATGCATGATCTTGATGGCGACAGTTTTGTAGATATTGTTTGTGGAATGTATCGAGGAGGACTAATCTTCTGTAAGAACGAATCAGATTCTAATTTGAATGTAGCCGAAACTTTATATGATCGTCAAGTTCAGATTTATCCTAATCCTTCGCATGGCTTTGTAAATATTGAGTTAGCTAATTCTGCTTTTGGGAAAGTGGTTTTATATGATGCTGTAGGTAAAATTATTCTTACTAAAGAATTACAAACAGGTAGTAATCAGTTGGATTTAGTAAACCAACCTGCTGGAATCTACGTTATTAAGATATTTAATGAGTTGGAAACCAGTATAAGTAGAAAACTAGTGTTACTTGATTAAGAAAAAATTTCCGTTATTTTTGCAACAAAAATTCACAAGCACAGTATAGTGTGATAATATATATAATTTATTAATGTGATGAGTGAAAAGAAACGATATTCAGAAAGCGAGTTAAAAGAATTCGAAGAAATGATTTTAGCAAAGCTTGAGGTTGCTCAAAAAGAGCTAAAAAGTGCTAGAAATTCTTTAGAAGGTGATTCTGTAAAACAGAATGCCAAAGTATTGGAGGATGGTGCTGCAACTTTGGAAAAGCAACGTTTAATTCAATTAATGGAGCGTCAAGCAAAATTCGTAAGAAACTTGGAAAATGCTTTGTTGAGAATTAAAAATGGAACTTACGGAGTATGTATCGATACGGGTAAGTTGATCCAAAAAGAAAGACTTAAAGCTGTGCCTCACACGCAGCACAGTATTGAAGCTAAACAAAATAGAGGTTAATAACCGTTAATATCTTTGGATCATTTACAGTCACATATAGAAGCCCTTATCTTTTGCAATCAAGAGCCTGTTTCGATTAAGGAACTTCAGGATTGCATGATGGAAACTATAGAATCTGAAGTGAAAAATAAAGATATTGAAGAGGCTGTTGCTTCTATTTTAGAGAAATACAAAGATGATAACTACCCATTTGAGGTAGTTGAAAGTGGAGGTGGATACCAATTTTTGACCAAGCCAGCCTATCAGGCTAGTATAAGTGTACTCTTAAAACAGAGATCCAAAAAGAAATTATCCACTTCTGCCTTAGAAACATTGGCAATTATTGCCTACAAACAACCAGTAACAAAGGGGCAGATTGAACAAATTCGAGGTGTAAATTGCGATTATGCAGTACAAAAGCTTCTCGAAAAGGATTTGGTCGAGATAAAAGGAAAATCAGATTCGATCGGACGCCCAATGTTATATGGAACCAACGAGAAGTTTATGGATTACTTCGGCATAAATAGTCTGGAGGAATTACCACAGTTGAAAGACTTCATAGTTGAGGAGAATCAAATTGGAAAGGAGAACGAAGCTTAAGTTTTCCTAATTATCTTACTTATTAAATAATCATGTCAGACTCAAACGGCGTTCGCCTGAATAAATTTATTGCTAATTCTGGTGTTTGTTCTCGAAGAGAGGCTGACAACATTATTGCAAGCGGAAGAATAAAAATTAATGGTAAGGTAGTAACCGAACTGGGTGTTAAAGTTTCGCATCAAGATAAAGTCACACTGGATGGTAAACCTCTAAAAGGGCAAAAACCCGTTTATGTACTGTTGAATAAACCAAAGGGCTTTATAACAACTCTGAAAGATCCAGAAGGACGTAAGACGGTAATGGATTTGGTTAAAAGAGCAACACCTGAACGTATTTTTCCAGTTGGGAGATTGGATAGGAATACCTCGGGGCTTTTGTTATTTACGAATGATGGAGATTTGGCTAATCGACTTACACATCCGTCCACAAACATTCCAAAGATATATAAAGTGACTTTGGATAAGCCACTCTTTAAGGAGGATGCCGAGAAAATATCGATAGGAGTAGAATTGGAGGATGGTTTCATTAAGTCTGATGATCTAGCTATGGATCCTCAGGACAAAAGGATAGCTGGAATTGAAATTCACAGTGGTAGAAACAGAATTGTTCGTAGAATATTTGAGCACTTTGGTTACGAAGTAAAAGGGCTGGATCGAGTTACTTTTGCTGGACTAACTAAAAAGAATCTACCACGTGGAAAATACAGAATGCTTACTGAAAAGGAGATAGAGGTGCTGAAAAGAAAATAAATATTGCTAAGCCGAGCTTTGTTTAATATCTCTTAAATTCAAAATTGACCGTATTAGAGCTGTATGAACGAAAAACTGATAGCTCGTAGGTTAAATTCATTGTTTAAATTGTCATAAAATCATACAGGGATAATCATTCCCCATAATTTCCGTATTTTTGTAGAATGAAAACACCAGAAGAGCAGAGGATCAAGAAATTACGTAAGGACCTTTCAGGTAGCGTTTATAAAGCTATATATGATTATCACATGATTGGAGAAGGTGATAAGGTTATGGTTTGCCTGTCAGGAGGTAAGGATAGTTATACCATGTTGGATATGTTGATGAATATTCAACGTTCGGCTAAGTTCAATTTCGACATAGTTGCTGTTAACCTTGATCAGAAGCAACCAGGTTTTCCAGAAGAAGTATTACCCAAATATCTATCCGAAGTTGGTGTTGATTATAAAATCGTGGAACGCGACACATACTCAATCGTAAAAGAGAAAATCCCAGAAGGAAAAACAATGTGCTCTTTGTGCAGTAGATTAAGAAGGGGAACTCTATACTCCGTTGCGGATGAAATAGGGGCAACACGAATAGCTTTGGGCCATCATAGAGAAGATATTATTGAAACAATGTTTCTGAACTTGTTCTTTGCAGGTAAATTGGAGACCATGCCACCTAAATATATCACTAATGATAAACGTCATGTAGTAATTAGGCCTCTTGCACTATGTAAGGAACGTGATATTGAAGAATATTCTAATCTGGTAAAATACCCTATTATACCATGTACACTATGTGGTTCTCAAGATGGTTTACAGCGCCAAATCATAAAAAACATGCTGAAGGATTGGGAAAAGGATTTTCCAAGACGTACCGATTCTATTTTTGCCGCAATGAAAAATATGTCATTGTCGCACATGCTGGATAGAGACCTTTATGACTTTGAAAATCTTAAAAGTAAGCTAACTGGTGAGGTTGAAACGGAATCTAAGCCAGAAAGCGAAGGTTGTGGAGCATTTTAGCTAAAATAGCCCTTTTAATAATATAGAAGCCATTTACAAGCCACTTTTAAGCTTGTTTAAGGACTATTTTTGTTCTCATTTTGATTTTGTTTAATTAAAAACTATATTTGTTAAACAAAATAAATATTGAGATTATGAAAGTGCACATACATTGGTTTAGACGAGATCTTAGATTAGAAGACAATAAAGGATTGTATCACGCGCTTTCAACTGGTGTACCGGTTTTGCCTGTATTTATATTTGATGATTATATTTTAAATAAATTGCCTGAATCGGATCATCGGGTAAATTTTATTTACGACCGTCTGCAGCGACTACATTGGCAAGTTGAAAAAGAGGAAAGCTCATTTTTGGTAATGCGAGGAGATGTATTGGATTGTTGGAATAAATTATTAACCAATTTTGACGTGCAGTCCGTTAGTTTTAATCGGGATTACGAACCATTGGCTAGAAAAAGAGATGCTTCGGTGGTTAGTTTATTAAAGGAAAAAGGTGTTGCTTTTAAGTCATATAAAGATCATGTGATCTTTGAAAGGGATGAAGTAGTTAAATCTAATAAAACTCCATATTCGGTTTTTACTCCTTACAAGAGAAGATGGTTAGAACGGTTTAGTTTTTACCCTCCAGAATTATGCGATATAAAAGAGTTGAAGTCTAATTTTGCAAATCTTAGCTTTGATTTCCCTGCTAAAGAACAACTTGGAATTGAAGAGACGGAATTTCCGTATCCTGAGTCAAACATGAAGTCTATTTCTAACTATCATAAGACCAGAGATTATCCAAGTGTGGAAGGAACCACTAAAATGGGAGTGCATCTTAGGTTCGGTACCATAAGCCCTAGAGTTTTGGCCTACCATGCTTTTAAAAATAATTCAACCTACTTATCTGAGTTGATTTGGAGAGACTTTTTTAGTCAAATATTGTATCATTTTCCTCATGTTGTTGATCACAGTTTTAAGAAGCAATACGATAATATTGAGTGGGATAACGATATTGAAATGTTCAATTGTTGGAAAGATGGAATGACGGGCTATCCATTAGTTGACGCAGGAATGCGAGAACTTAATGCGACGGGACATATGCATAACAGAGTCCGCATGGTGACAGCTAGTTTTCTTTGCAAACATTTACTGATTGATTGGAGATGGGGTGAATTGTACTTTGCTCAGAAGCTTTTTGACTATGATTTAGCTTCTAATAATGGTAATTGGCAATGGGCTTCTGGTAGTGGCTGTGATGCGGCTCCATATTTTAGAGTGTTTAACCCTGAAACACAATTGAGAAAGTTTGACGGGAAAATGGAGTATATTAAAAAATGGGTGCCAGAGTATGGTACTGATCAATATCCTTTACCAGTTGTAGAGCATAAATGGGCTCGAGACAGGGCAATACGAGTATATAAGCAAGGCTTAAATCCTTCTACGAGTTTGGTGTCTCAATAGCATTGTGGTGTATTGTCATTCCAGAAAACCATATTACTTACAGGAGCCTCTGGTTACATAGGAAAAAGACTGCTGCCAATATTGCTCAAGAATCATCATGTTATTTGCTGTATTAGGGATAGGAGTAGGTTCAATGAGATGTATTTTAGTCATCCTAATTGCGAGGTAGTTGAAGTAGATTTTCTTGATAAGAATCCATTAGGAAAAGTAACTGCTAAAATTGATGCAGCTTACTTTTTGATTCATTCCATGTCATCATCTTCGATTGAATTCGAAAAACTGGAACAGCAAATTGCATTTAATTTTAAAAACGCCTTAGAAGGAAGAGCCGTAGAACATGTAGTCTATTTAGGTGGTATCTCTTGTAAAGCGGATTCATCCCGACATTTAAAATCGCGTCAAAAAGTTTATGAAATCCTTAAAGATGGAGATTATAATTTTACCGCACTTGGCGCAGGAATAATTGTAGGTTCTGGAAGTTCTTCGTTCGAAATTATGAGAGATTTAGTTGAGAAACTTCCGATTATGACGGCTCCGAGATGGTTACTTACGAAGTCGTCCTATATTTCGATTCGTAATGTGATTCAATTTTTAGAACGAATTCTCTTCTTTGATGAAGCATATGGGAAAAAGTATGACATTGCTGGACCAAGGACGTTGAACTATCGTCAAATGTTACTGGCTTTTGCACGGGTTAGAAATTTAAAAAGGTTAATTATTCCGATACCATTGCTTTCACCAAAACTATCTTCATACTGGTTGTATTTTGTCACTTCTACCTCATACAATTTAGCGAAAAGTTTAGTTGCTAGTATGAAAGTCGAGCTTATTGCGACTCCAAATAATTTGCACGAACAACTTGGTATTGAACTTACAACCTTCGAACATGCAGTTAAAGCAGCTTTTGAACAAATAGACCAAAATGAGATAATATCTAGTTGGAAGGATTCTAAAGTTAGTGGAAGGTTAGTGTTACCGATAAACAGTTATATCAATGTCCCGACTCACGGTTGCTTTTTTGATAAGAGAATTCGACGGATTAATAATATTGAAAACACGATGGATAAAATTTGGGCTATAGGGGGTAAAACAGGATGGTATTACGGTACTTGGCTTTGGGAAATTCGTGGTTTTCTGGATAAAGTTTTTGGAGGGGTAGGTTTAAGAAGAGGGAGAACTGATCTTATAGATATAAACACCGGTGACGCCTTAGATTTTTGGAGAGTGATTTTAGCGGATAAGGAGGAAGGTAGACTTTTACTTTATGCAGAAATGAAGTTACCAGGTGAGGCTTGGTTGGAATTTAAGGTTTTGCAAGGTAGATTGATCCAAACGGCTACTTTTAGACCACAAGGAGTAGGAGGAAGGTTGTACTGGTATTTGGTATTGCCTTTTCATTCACTGATTTTTAATGGGATGGCAACAAAATTGGCTGCCTAGTTTTTTAAGAAATAAGTGTAACTTGTAGCTCAACGAATAATTGTGAAAAAAGCATTAGTAATAGGATCTGGTGTTGCTGGACTAGCAGTCGCATTAAGATTGCGAAGAAAGAATTATCATGTAGAAGTTTTTGAATCAAACTCCTATGTAGGAGGTAAAATTCATAACCTTGAAATTGACGGATATCGTTTTGATACAGGACCTTCGCTTTTTACACTACCAGAACTTGTAGATGAATTATTCTCTTTATTTGGAGAGCTACATTCGGATTTTTTCACATATCAGAAGAAAGATAGGATCTGTAATTATTTCTGGGAGGATGGAACTAGATTTTCAGCACTTGCAGATCGCGATGAGTTTGTAAAACAGGCCTCTCAAACGTTTCATGTGGATCCCGAGGAGCTTGAGAATTACTTAAATCGAGCTCGAGAAAAATACGACTTAACATCACATATTTTCTTAGAGAAATCTCTTCATAAAGTAAGTTCTTACTTCTCTTTAGATGTTCTGAAATCTTTACTAAATATGTGGAAGTTGGACATAAACACTTCACTTCATGCTTACAATGATTCCTCTTTTGATGATCCTAGGCTAGTTCAATTCTTCGATCGTTTTGCTACTTATAATGGTAGTTCTCCTTATAAGACACCCGGAATAATGTCCATGATTCCACATTTAGAAATGGATTTGGGAACTTATCTTCCCAAGGGCGGGATGCAAAGCATTTCTCAAAGTTTATATGACTTTGCGGTGAAACAGGGTGTTAAATTTCACACCAGTACGTCAGTAACAGAGATTCTTACTAAAGGGAGTGATGTGTCAGGAATTGTGGCAGGGGGACAACAAATTGAAGGCGATATAGTAATTTCTAATTCTGATGTTTTCAGCAGTTACACGAATTTGTTGAAAGATAAGCTGCCACCTAAGAAAATCATAAATCAAGAACGATCCAGTTCAGCTATTATATTTTATTGGGGGATACGCAAAGAATTTCCAGAGCTAGACCTTCATAATATTTTCTTTAGTCATAAATACAAAGAAGAGTTTAAGGCAATATTTGAGGATCAAACCTTGATTGATGATCCTACGGTATACGTTAATATTACTTCGAAACAAGAGCAAAATGATGCTCCGAAGGGTTGTGAAAATTGGTTCGTAATGATCAATGCTCCAGGTAATTTTGGTCAAGATTGGGATCAGATGATTGTAGAATCTCGAAAAAATATTATTGATAAGCTGAGCAGAATACTGAAAATCGATTTGGAAAATCTTATTGAGTGTGAGGAGATTCTAGAGCCTCGTACTATTGAATCTAAAACAAGTTCACATCGAGGATCTCTTTATGGGGCATCAAGTAACTCGAAGTTTGCTGCTTTTTTAAGACACCCGAATTTCACAAGTAAGATCAAGGGATTATATTTTTGCGGTGGATCGGTTCATCCAGGTGGAGGGATTCCATTAAGTTTATTGTCTGCAAAAATCGTAGCAAGTTTAATCCCAGAGGAAAGTTAATCTATGTTTGAAATAAACTCTAAGCATAAAGAACTCTTTAAAGTTATAGTCTTTGTAATATGGCTATTTCAAATTAGTGGTATTATAGGAGTTACAATGGGTTTTCAGGATTGGTTTATTCCTAAAACGCCACTTCTATTATGCATTAACGGAATGATGACCTTGTTTTATTTAGCGCCTTTGAATCGCGGTAAAATTGTTAGTTTATTTCTTACGTTTTTTGGAGGAATGATCGTAGAATGGATTGGAGTGCACCACGATTTTTTGTTTGGAGCATATTACTATGGTGAGAATCTTGGACCAAAAATTTATGGAGTACCATGGTTGATTGGTTTAAATTGGATGGTTTTAGTTCTAATCACTAATTCAATAGGAAGAAGATTTTTCCGTAAGATTTGGCAGGTGGCATTAGTAGGAGCGTCCCTAATGGTTTTTTTGGATTTCTTTATTGAAAAATCGGCGCCTCCATTTGATTTTTGGATTTGGGAAAACGGTGATGCCCCATTAAGAAACTATGTATCATGGTTTCTGATTGCTTTTGCACTACAATGGGGTACTGGTGCTTTGACTTGGGCTAAAGAAAACACTTCAAGTTTGGTGAAACCTGATTGGCATCTTTACTTCTCTCAAATTGTCTTTTTCGTTTATTTTTATGTTTATCATTCGATTTAATGGAAGGTAGGCATTACGATATTGCAATAATAGGAGCGGGAGCTTCTGGACTTCAACTTGCTTTAGCATTATCTCGTGATCGATATTTCGACTCAAGTAAGATTGTTGTTGTAGAAAAAGATTTGAAGACTGAAAATGACAAAACATGGTGTTTTTGGGAGGAAGGAATAGGAAAGTGGGATTCTATTATTCATAAGTCGTGGCGCAAAGCTAGCTTTCATGGACCAAACCAAGATTTTTCTCTTGACCTGTCACCATTTAAATATAAGATGGTGAGAAGTGTAGATTTTTATGATTACGCTAAAAAGAAAGTGCAGCAAGCTCCAAATATCGATTGGATTATAGATGAGGTTAATGGAATAACAGAGAAGAGAACCACAGCAGAATTTGATACTAAAAATGGTGTTTATACAGCTGACTTATGTTTTGATAGTCGGATACCTTTTGAGTTATTTGATGAAGCGAAGAACAGTAATGATCATGTTTATTTAGCTCAGCATTTTAAAGGGAAATTAGTACGCTTTGAAAATGATGTGTTCAATCCTGAAAGTTTTACCATGATGGATTTTAGAATGCCATTTAAAGACAGTATGAGTTTTATGTATATTCTTCCAATGAGCGAAAATACTGCTATGTTGGAATTTACATTCTTTTCTAATCTGAAGGTATCGGACATGGAATATGATTCTTGTATTGAGGCTTATATTCAACGTTTTTTAAAGGAGGGAGGGAGTTATGAAGTTTTGGAGTCAGAGTCAGGTTTGATTCCAATGACCAACTTTCCATTTCACAGGTTTTCTTCCAATAAGATTATAAAAATAGGTACTGCAGGATCATGGGTTCGTCCTTCCACTGGCTACTCGTTTAAATCAACGGAAGAGTATGTCCGAAAATTGATAGCAAACATTAAACTGGGTAAACCTGCCAATCATAAAATTCATAATACTAAATATTGGTTCTACGATACTTTAATGTTGGATATTTTGGAGCGACGAAATACCGAAGGAGCATTGTTTTTTGAAAGGATGTATAACAAGAATAGCCCTGAATTAATTTTTAAGTTCTTAGGAGGGCAAACTAGTTTCTTACAAGACTTGAAAGTAATGTCTTCTTTTAATCCATTACCTTTTATGAAGTCAATTGTTAGGCGCTATCTCGGAATACGATTTTAGTTTAGTTCGGGATTGGGAACTGAGCAATTTGTGAACCTCTATAGAACTTGTATTCTGCTGCAGATTTGTGATACTTACCACGAATTTCAAGAAGTTTCAATTGAACATCAAGCAATTTATTCTCTCGATAATTGACTAGAAACACGGAACTTGAGCCAACGCTAAACTTTCTTCTTTCAGCTTTAACAAGACGGTCGTTATTTATGGTGTATTGAGTGAATAACTCTTCTTGCTGGCGTAAGTTATCTAGCTTTTGTTTATACAATTCAATTTTGTTCTCTAACGTTCTACGCTTAACTTGAAGGTCATATTTTACCTGTTCGATCTTAACTTTACTTAGTCTAAAGTCGTTGATTTGACCTCTCATGAAAATTGGGAAAT
>JAHDFW010000076.1 GCA_020627945.1 Cytophagales bacterium | reverse complement strand
GGACAAACGTTCTCTGCTGAAGTTTTCTTAGTAGTTTTTTTCTTAGCGGTCGCCTCTTGATAAATCACATCAAACTGCTCATTGAACGTCAGTACTCCATCGATCTTATCTTCTCCTCTTTTAAACCCTTTGATCTTGGTGGTTTTTCCTTTATCCACTAAACGTTCTACCTGTTTATCGGTCAATTTTTTACCCATGTACTCGAAGGGAATTCGAACTTTACAACCGTCTTTCCATGCGGTGCATCCAAAGGCACTTTTACCCTTTGCAATTGTTCCGTTTTTGCATTTAGGACAAGTCATGGAAGGAAGTTTTCCCTCTTTGGTGTTAGTAGTTTTTTTGGTTGGTTTCTTAGCAGGTTTTTCTTCTACAGGAGCTGCCAATTTTGGTTTTCCTCGTTCTCGTTGCACTTCATGAACCAGATGATAAACCATCTTCTTCATTTCAACAATAAACTTACCTGCATGATATTCTCCTTGCTCAATCTCACGCAACTTCTTCTCCCATTGACCCGTAAGTTCGGCGGATTTCAATAATTCGTTTTGAATAGTATCAATCAGCTGAATTCCCACTTCTGTCGGGATCACCTGTTTCTTTCGACGCTCCGTATATTTTCGCCTAAACAAAGTTTCTATTATACTTGCTCTGGTAGAAGGACGACCGATTCCATTAGACTTCATTAGATCACGAAGCTCTTCATCATCCACTTGCTTACCTGCCGTTTCCATCGCACGCAACAATGAAGCCTCAGTATAGTTTTTTGGCGGTTTAGTCATTTTTTCTGTCAGAGAAGGTTCATGCGGACCATGTTCTCCTTCTTCGAAAGCAGGAAGGATGTTTTCATTTTCTTCGTTTTCTCCTTCTTCAGCATTTCCTTCTGCTTCATTATCCTCCTTTTCCTTTTTGGTTTTTGGGAAAAGTACTCGCCAACCTTCGTCAAGAATTTCCTTTCCTTTTGCGACGAAATTTACATCTTCTACCTCTGCTTTAACTTGAGTTTTAGCAACCTTACAATCAGGATAAAAAACAGCCAAGAACCTTCGTACAATAATATCATATACCCTCTGCTGATTCTGATCTAGATGTTTTTGTTCTCCAGTTGGAATTATTGCGTGGTGGTCTGTTACTTTCTTATCGTTAAATACCTTTTTGGACTTGCGAAGTTTAGTTCCGATAAGCGGTTTAGTAAACTCGGCATAGTTGGTCAGCCTATTCAAAATCCCAGGGACCTTGTCGTACATATTGTCTGGTAAGAAAGTAGTATCAACTCTAGGGTAGGTAACGACTTTCATTTCGTACAACTTCTGAACAATCTTTAGAGTAACATCTGCTGTAAAGCCAAACTTATTATTGCAATAAACTTGAAGACCTGTTAAATCGAATAGCTTTGGAGCATACTCTTTACCATCCTTCTTTTCAACGCCTGTAACATGAAGATCCTTGCCCGTAACTTTATCCAACAATCCTTGGCCATCTTCCTGCTCAAAAAACTTACCTTCCGTATTACTAAATTTTGCTCCACGATAAATGGTTTGTAATTCCCAAAAAGGTTTTGAAACGAAGTTCGTAATTTCCTTGTGTCGCTGAACCAGCATCGCCAACGTAGGTGTCTGAACTCTTCCTATCGAAAGTACTTGCTTGTAACCTCCATATTTCAAAGTATACAAACGAGTGGCATTCATACCTAGAAGCCAATCTCCTATTGCCCTTGAACTACCCGCGTAATAAAGGTTATCATATTCGTCTCCTTCCTTCAAACTTTCAAACCCCTCTTTAATGGCTTCGGCAGTAAGTGAAGAGATCCAAAGGCGTTTTACATCTCCGTTGTAACCAGCCTCTTTCAAGACCCAACGCTGAATTAATTCTCCTTCTTGACCAGCATCCCCGCAGTTTATTACCTGAGTAGCTTTTCCAAATAAACCTTTAATGATGTTAAACTGCTTTTTAACACCTTTATCATCCATTACCTTAGTTTGGAATTTTTCTGGCAACATCGGAAGGGTTCTCATATCCCAACGTTTCCAATCAGCGTTATAATCCTCGGGAGGATAAAGCGTGCAAAAGTGGCCGAAAGTCCAGGTGACCTGATAGCCATTTCCTTCGAAATACCCATCCTTTTTGGACTTAGCTCCGATAACTTGGGCTATCTCGCGGGCTACACTTGGTTTCTCGGCAATGCAAACTTTCATTGATTCTATTTCTGAAATTCAGAATCTCAAAAATAGTAGAATTTAGTACAATTGCAGTATCTGATTCAAGAGAATAGTTGCAATTAGCATTTAGATTTAGAGCAATTCTAAGATATCCTTATTCTCCAATTCTTCTTTTGGGGCCCCTAATATCCCTGCCTTAAATATTGCCTCACCCAACTCAGTTGATTTTATGCTAGAATTCTTACCCATAATAGGTTTTAATGCGGGATAAAGCCAACGAAAAAGTTTGTACGAAAAGTTTGGTTCCTCACGTGGCGTAACTGGATAAATATATCCCGGACGAAAAGTATAGAATGCCTCAAACCCCATTTTCGAAAGTTGATTTTCCGCGATACCTTTAAATTTAGCAAAAATCATACGACTCTTCTCCGTTCTATCTGCTCCCTGACCACTCAACAAGCAATATGTAGCATTTGGACTTTTGGAATGTAAGGCTTTCGCTAGTTCAACAGGATAATCAACGGTAATTTCTCGAAACTTATCTCTATCGACTGCACCAGTATAAACACCAATACAAAAATAGGCGGCATCTACATTTTGCAACTCCATATTTAAAGACGAGTAGTCCGCAAAGTCTGTAATGATTACCTCACTTAATTTATCGTGATGTTTTCCAAGAGGCTTTCTTACTAAACTAATCACTTCCGAAACTTCTTTGCTGCTCAAAGCTTGTTGCAGAACGATATTACCTACCATTCCAGAAGCTCCTGCTATAATTACTTTTTTACCCATTGGTTTTAAATCTAATTTGAAATTTGTTGCCAATATTCTTTTACTCGTTCGTGCAAGAAATGGTCAACTAAATAAACGGTTATACCCATAAGAATTACACCTAAAGCAACACCTCTCCAATACGGATCACCAGCGACAAAGTAAGTTCCTATTCCAACCCCAACAAGAACCGCCCAAATGTACTTCGCAACACTATAGGTTTTGTGTTGACCAGACAATCGGTTAATCTCTGCTTCTAATCCCTTAGTTGCATCCGAATTATAACTTTCTATAATTCCTTTCACGAGACCAGACCTCTGAAAACTCATGAAGCTTCCATACCCTAGCGTCACAACTGTGGCTAATCCAGTAGGAATCAGCATTCCACTAAATACCGCATTATCAGACATGAAACAATATATAGTAGTCGCAAGCATCAACACTCCAAAAAATATCATAATTCTGGATTGTATTAACTCACCTTTTAACCATTTCTCGATAGCATCTTCAAATTTCATAGTTCTTTATAATTACTGGTTTTGATTAACCCACCATTCCGGAGCAGGGTAAACATTCTGGTCTAAATTTACGAATTCTCCTATACGTGGATGCGAAATTGGTTGATCTAATTCCAAAGCTTTTTTCTTAACTCGTTCAATTGGGTCAGTCCAACTGTGCAATGCCAAAGTAAAAGCTCCCCAGTGAATGGGCATCATCATCTTAGCTTTTACGTCCACCGCAGCTTGAGCGGATTGTTCTGGCATCATATGAATAGCAGACCAACGCTTATTATATTGTCCACATTCCATCATCGCAAAATCGAAAGGACCGAACTTCTCCCCAATCTCTTTGAAATGATCTGCATATCCTCCATCTCCACTAAAATAGAGATTGTGTTTGGATCCTTTTATAACCCATGAGCCCCACAAAGTCTTAGCTCGATCACTTAGCCCGCGTCCAGAAAAGTGTCGTGACGGAGTAAAAGCAATATTAAGCGATTTAAGTTGAGTTTCGTCCCACCAGTCTAATTCATGAATTCTATTTTCTTCAATTCCCCAATCTCTTAAGTGAACTCCAACACCCAAAGGAACATAAAAGTGATCTGTTTTTTCATTCAACTCCATAATCGAAGGATAATCAAGATGGTCGTAATGATCATGTGAAATGAAAATGGCATTGATATGAGGAAGTTCACTAATTTCGATTGGCAAATGATCAGCATATCTAGATTCACCTAACCACTCATGTGGAGCAGCAACATTTCCCAATAAAGGATCTAACAGAATATTCATTCCATCAATCTGAAGTAAAAATGCTGAATGTCCAAACCACATAAGTCTGGTTTGTGTTGAGTTAATTTCCACTGTTTCGGTAGATTGATCTACAACAGGAATGTTATAATCAGGTCTTCGAGTAGGATCATCTTTCATAAACTCTCCCATGATATCCAACATTTTAGAACCACCCATTTCCATATTAGTCTCGGTCTTATTAACAAAAATCTCACCGTTGTATTGGCTAGATTTTGTATAACGCGCCAAATCTTCATCAGAATGAGTGCCTCCAAACTGAGGGCTGGTATTCATCCATATTACCGCTCCAATTATTATTACTGCAAGTACAATTCCGAGCCACTTGAATATTTTACCGATGATCTTTTTCATGTTCTTAAGCTTTATGGGAGGGGAGCAACAACACAATTTTACTACTCCCCGGCCCCCATCAATGTTATACTACTTTAGCATCTATTAATGCTTGAAACGCGTCCTGCATCGTTTCGTTCAATGGGCGGAATTGCATTCCTAGTTCATTTTTAATTTTTGTATTATTAGCCTTCCAGTCATGACCAATGTTATTGCTCACGAACCTTCTTGTCAGAGCTTTATTAATCATTGGTCCCATTAACCAAATTAACCATTTAGGTGCTGCTTTACTGGGAAGTGCGTAATCATTACCGAATTTACCGTGCAATATTTTACCCATTTCAAAGAAGTTGGTATTATGAGCACTAGCAATGTTTCTACCATTTGCCTCTGGTGTATAGCCTGCTCTAAAATGTGCTTCACCCAAATCACGTACATCCACTACACCCACAGACATTTTAGGCGCTCCTTGCTTAAAAGTTCCATCTCCCATTTGCTTCAGGATGGTTACACTTTCCGAAGTTGCTACCTTTGGGTTCAATGCTGGCCCCATTACAAAACTAGGGTTAATACAAACCAGATCCCACCTGTTTTGAGTTCCTGCAATGTCCCAAGCTTTTTGTTCCGCTAGTGTTTTCGAATAAGAGTAAGGTTGATATTTAAGAGAAGCTGTTTTATTCCAGATTTCCTCGGTTAATTCTCCATTTGGATAGCTTTTACATTCTGAAGCATCAGTATAAATGGCTGCACAACTACTCGTCACCACCACTCTCTTTACAGATTCTGTTTTGTTCGCTTGCTCAAGCACATTAGAGGTTCCTTTTACCGCAGGATCAATAAGTTGTTTTTGAGGGTCCTTTACATCAGTAAAAAAAGGAGATGCAGTATGATATACCAGTTCACAATCTTTCATTGCTTCGGCATACGAACCTTCTTGTAAAAGATCTGCTTTGAAATATTTAATCTCTCCGGGTGAGTTGGAAGCAATCTCATCTAGGTGTTGAATTTTTTCCGTTTTATCTGGATTTCTTACTGCTGCATGAACAGTTACCCCTTCATCTAGAAGTCGTTTTACCAACCAACCTGCTACATACCCCGTAGCTCCCGTTACTAATACTGGTTTTGATTTATCTATTGATATTGCCATAATCTTATTTAATAGTGAGTGATTAATTACTTATTTTTTAATTAAATTTTTTTAAAGTTCATATTTATCCAACAACACCTTTCTTATTTCATCCTTATTATCAGGTTTACGAAGTAATAGCGCAGTAGCCAATCCATCCATAGTCAATAATACTATTTCTGCTTCGGCACTTGGGTTTTCATATTTCAATTCGGTAAATGCCTTCACCAATGTTTCTTTAATGGGTGCCGACATTGATGCATCATACATATCTGCTTGCCATTTTAAAGCATAAAGCAAGCGCCAAAAATGATGGTGTTCTTCACCTAAACTAAAAGGCATATCAATTACCGTCCTGATTACGTCCTTCGGATTCTTTAAGGAAAATAACACCTCATGAATTTCCTTCACCTGACAGCCTCCTAAATCCATTATCGCTTTCAACAATCCATCTTTATTTGTGAAATGTCGAAAAATCAGCCCTTCGGAAACACCTGCTGCTTTAGCAATTTTACTTGTTGAGGTTGAAGCAAAACCATCCTTTGCAAACATTTCTAATGCTACTTTTAGAATATTTTGTTGTTTCTCAGTCATTGTAGTGAGTAATCACTCACAAAATTAGTCGCAAAAATTATACCCGCAAGAAAACTCCTAGTTTATTTCCCGACAACCACCCAAATATTGTTAAAATCATATTTTATCTAGTAAATAATCAATTTGAACGAAGAAACTTTATCCTTCATCAACTATCCGCTAGATTAGTTCTATAATTAAACTAACACTACTATGAACTGGGATTCTTTAATATACATTGTAAGTGCCGCAATTGTTATTTATACTTTGTATGACTTGTGGGCCAAAAATGGTAAGAGAAGTATGGTCGGGAAAATTCTTTGGACATTAGCCATATTATTTACGGGACCTTTTGGAATTGTTCTCTACTGGATATTGGGCAGAAGATAGAGTCAGTACATTCACAAAACTTAACCATATTTAATCATGAACTGGCAATACATAATCGGAATTATTCTTATAGCAGTCACAGCTTGGAGCCTTTACGATCTTTGGGTTAAAAATCAGGTACGTAGCATTATCGGTAAAATTTGCTGGAGCGCGCTTCTGATTCTTACTGGTCCCTTTGGATTGATTCTTTACTATTTTGTAGGTAGAAAACAATGGCTTTATGTAGTCGAATAATTAATTTTACATAACAATTTTATAAAAGCCGTTGAATGATTCAACGGCTTTTTTCGTCTATTACTGTTAAACATTTGACGAATATTATTAAACAAACAGCTTTTAATGATGTACTTTTGTATTCGAAATTTCTTTCGATAATTAAAGATTTCTTAGGTTTTGACCTCTAAGGAATAAAGTATAAGCATTAAAATATGTTTCATAAGATTTTAGGATACATTGCAGCAGCAATAATAATTGTAGTCTCATACGGAATTGCACTTCTTTTTATTGGAAACGATAAACCAGCTGAAAAACAAGAAGTAAAGAAAACAATTAAGACAGTAAAAGTTATTTCTGCAAACCCAACCACGAACCCTGTGGATATCACCATGGATGGGAAACTGGAAGCTCTCAACAAAATAGAACTATACTCAGAAGTTGGTGGAAAGGTTCTAAAAGGATCCAAACTTTTCAAAAATGGGATTTCTTTCAACAAAGGAGAAGTACTCATCTCTCTAGATTCTAGGGATACGAAAGCTGCGTTAGTTGCTCAACGTAGTACTTTTCAAACACTTCTAACTCAAATTTTATCAGATATCAAACTGGACCACGGAGCTAACTATGAAGCATGGAATAAATATGTAAGTGATTTTAATCCTGAAATTAAAGTAAAAGCACTTCCAGAACCTAAAAGTGAAAAGGAAAAGCGTTTTCTGACAACCAAAAATGTTTACAATAGCTTTTATAACATTAAAAGTCAGGAGGTCAAATATTCGAAATATGTGATTACCGCTCCTTTTTCAGGAGTATTGACGACAGCTAATGTACAATACGGAACTATTATTCGGCCTGGACAAAAGTTGGGGGATTTTCTTCAACCTGGTTTATTCGAGCTAGCAGCTCCAATCAATGTTAAGGATATGAACTTCATTAAGCGCGGAGATAAAGTTGAATTAACGTCGGGAGATATCTCAGGCAATTGGACTGGAACTGTTTCCAGAATTAGTAAAAATCTGGATGCAAAAACTCAATCCGCTATTGCATTTATTTCAGTAAAAAATAGCACACTGAAAGAAGGAATGTACCTGTCTGGGAATATCAGTGCTGGTGCTATTCCACAAAGTATTGAGCTTCCTCGTAAATTAATTAACTCCGACAACAGCATTTATGTAGTTCAAGATTCTAAACTGGCAAAAACCTATCCTACGATTGTTAAACTTACTTCTTCAAAGGCTATAATTACTGGCGTAAAAGAAGGTGAGCTACTTCTAACACAAAATTTCGTTGGCGCATATGAAGGTCTGGAAGTAACAGTACAGAATGATCAAAATCCTGATAATTAAACTGGAACATTAATAAAATGAACGCTTTAATAAAATACTTCATTAAGTTTCCCGTAGCAGGTAACGTGATCATGATTCTGATCTTGATCTTTGGTTATTTCGGACTTAAAGAATTGAAGAAGACTTTTTTTCCTATTTCTGAAAGTAAAAACATTACTATATCGGCTGTCTACCCTGGATCCTCTCCAGAAGAAATTGAAGAAGGGATAGTTCTCAAAATGGAACAAAGCCTAAAAGGAATTAGTGGAATTGAAGAAATAACTTCGGTCTCTAAAGAAAATAATGGAACTGTAACCGTTGTTGTTGAAAAAGACTTTGAAACTGATCTGGTTTTACAAGATGTTAAAAATGCGGTCGATAGAGTAAGTTCATTTCCAGATGGTATGGAGCCGCCTTCAATAGTTAAACGAGAAGCTATTAGTTTTGCCATTAACTTTGCGCTTAGTGGTGACGTAGATTTAAAAACCCTTAAGAAGTATGCTAAACAAGCAGAATCTGATCTTCTAGCCATTGATGGAATTTCGAAAATTAGTATTCAAGGGTATCCAAGTGAGGAAATAGAAATCACCTTTCGAGAAAATGATCTGCAAGCTTATCAACTTACACTAGACCAAGCAACACAAGCGATCCGAAGATCTAATCTTGAAATAACTGGAGGAACGGTAAAGGGTAAATCTGAAGAAATGTTGGTTCGTGCTCGGTCCAAAAAATACTACGCAGATGAACTGCTAGACATCATTATCAAAACTACCCCAGATGGTAAAATTGTTAGACTTTCAGATGTTGCCAATGTTCAAGACATTTGGTCCGATAATCCTAATAGATCATACATGAACGGAGAACCTGCAGTTATAGTTTCTCTTTCCAACACCAACAACGAGGACATCATTTATGTAGCTGATCAAACCCGAGAATATGTCGCAAATTTCAATAAACGAAATGACGAATTAAAGGCTACCATTATTCGAGATGGGTCTATCACGATCCGTCAAAGAATTGAATTATTAACCAAAAACGGACTAACGGGATTCGTTCTGGTTTTTGTTATTCTTACTCTTTTTCTTAATTACAGAGTAGCATTTTGGGTAGCTATTAGTATTCCAATATCCTTTGCTGGAATGTTTATCATTGCAGGAACCACAGATCTTACTATCAATGTAATGTCTCTTTTCGGAATGATTCTAGTGATTGGGATTCTGGTTGATGATGGAATTGTTATTGGAGAAAACATCTACCAACAATGGGAAAAGGGTAAAGCTCCGTTAAAAGCCGCAATTGATGGTTCAATGCAAGTATTACCCGCAGTTGTTTCAGCTGTTCTAACCACTGTGGTTGCTTTTTCGGCTTTCTTCTTTTTAGATGGACCTCTTGGGAATTTTGCTCCAGACTTGGCATTTGTTGTTATAAGTACCTTGCTTTTTTCATTAGTTGAGGGTGCACTAATTTTACCTGCACACATCGGATATTCCAAAGCTCTTCGAAAAGAAGAGAAAACTGGATTTGATAAAACAATGGGAAACGTCGAGTTCCAAATGAACAAAGTCATGGTGTTTATGCGCGACCGACTTTATGCCCCAGTGTTTCGAGCGACATTAAAACATAAAACATTAACAGTTGCAATCTTCCTTGGTCTTTTTATTGTAACAATTGGAGCTATCGGGGGTCGAGTTATTGAAACTACTTTTTTTCCAGCAATCGGTAGTGATAACGTAAGTGTCAACCTTCAAATGCCTCCAGGAACCAGAGATTATGTAACGGAGGAAGTCCTTGTAAGAATTGAACAAGCGGCAAGAGAAGTGAACGAGGATTTCAAGAGTCAAAGAGAAGATAGTCTTGACGTAATTGAAAAAATTGAACGAAAGGTTGGTCCAGGGTCTAATTCTGGAAGTATAAGCCTCAGATTACTCGATTCTGAAATACGAGATCTAGAAAGTTTTGTAATCGCAAATGCGGTTAGGGATAAAGTTGGCCCTGTACCCTCTGCGGATAAATTAACATTTGGAGGCGGTACTATTTTTGGAAAACCTATTTCTGTTTCTCTTTTAGGAAATAATTTAAAAGAACTGGAAGCAGCTAAAGAGGCATTAAAAGATGAACTTCGAAAAATAACAGCTCTTAAAGATGTCGTTGATACAGAACAATCTGGAACCCGAGAAATCAATATCAAACTGAAAGATAAAGCTTATCTATTGGGGTTAAATCTTCAACAAGTTGTGGGGCAAGTAAGACAAGGTTTTTTCGGCTCAGAAGTACAGCGACTACAGCGTGGCGAGGATGAAGTTAAAGTTTGGGTTCGATACAACGAAGATGATCGAAACAGTATTGGGAAGTTAGAAAACATGAGAATCCGGACTGCAAATGGAGAAGAGTTTCCTTTCAAAGAAATCGCCTCGTACACAATTGAAAGAGGTGTTATAGCTATCAATCACTTTAATGGGAAGAGAGAAGTGAAAGTGGAAGCTGAAATGGCTAATCCAAACGAATCTGCTTCAGCAATAAATAGTGAAGTACAAAGCACCATTGTTCCTGAAGTGTTAGCAAACTTCCCTTCGGTAACTTATGCCTTCCAAGGACAAAGCAAACGAGCCGCTAAAACTATGGACAGTGTTTTTGTAGTGCTCCCAATTATCGGTATTCTAATGTTGGCAATTGTAACACTGACCTTTAGGTCTTTTTTACAAGCCATAACCATATTCATCATTATTCCCCTAGGTATAATTGGAGTAGGATGGGGACACTATATTCATGGAGATGCCATTAGCTTATTATCTTGGTTTGGAGTTATTGCTCTTATTGGAGTCATGGTAAATGATTCGCTAGTGCTTGTAAGTGCCATGAACGAAAACCTAAAAGAAGGAATGAATTTTAAGGACTCTGTTTATGAAGCTGGCCGTTCTAGATTTAGACCTATTTTATTGACCTCGTTAACCACGATCGCTGGTTTAGGTCCACTAATAGCTGAACAAAGCAAGCAGGCACAGTTTCTAATCCCAATGGCAATATCTGTTGCATACGGTTTGGCAATTGCTACGCTAACAACATTATTTGTTCTGCCCGCTTTATTAATGATTATGAATGACTTTAGAAGAGGGTTTAGTCATTTTCAGAAAAGTTGGGGCGGATTAAAATCAGGAATAGAAATTCCTACACCGGAAGAGGTAGAACCCGTTATCGAAGAAAAAATACTACACGAAATGTTACTTAAGGAATCAGAGGAAGTTTCGCCAAATGTTTCTAACACCAATAATTCAATTGAAGATGAAGTTTAGCAAGATGAAAAACTTATTAAGCATGACTCTATTGATATTGGGAGTCATAGGAAATTTAGAAGCACAAAATAATACCTCTTCAATACTTACATTGGATGAAGCAGTTTCAAAAGCCCTAACAAAGAACAACAATGTTCTAATTGCTAAAAACAATACGGAAATTGCTCGTCAGCAAAATACTAAGGGAAACGCGGGCTACTTACCTACGGTAAATGTCAATTCCAATTACAACATGGGGATCAATAATACCACGTTACAGTTTTTGAATTCTCCTGATCCCCAAAAGATTGATGCTGCTCGTAACACTTCGTACGGTACTAATGTCACTGCCAATTACACAATATTTGGTGGCCTTGGTAATTTCTACAGTAAGAAAAATCTTAATCTCAGTGAGCAAAATGCTGAAATTCAAGAGCGATTAAATATTGAGTCCATTATACTTCAATTGGTTCAATCATACTGTCAGGTACTTCAGGCTCAAAACAATTACGTGCTTACTAAGAAATCCTTGAGCATCAGTAAAGAAAGAATAACACGCGCTAAAACTAAGTTTGAAATTTCAGGAGGAACTAAACTTGAACTATTAAACGCTGAAGTAGATTATAATTCAGATAGCATCAATCTTATTAACACGATTAACAATCTAAACTCGGCTAAAATCAGGTTACGACAATTGATCAATGAACCTGATATGGGCGAATTTAGTGTTGCTCCTGTTCCAATTGAAGAAGGAAGTGCGGTCAATCTCGATGAGTTAAAAAATGCTGCAAAAGAAAATAACGCTAGTCTTTTGAATGCAAATTACAACGAAGTGATTGCTTCTAACCAAATCAACATGAATCGTTCGGGATTACTTCCTAGATTAAGTCTCCAAGGCAACTATAATTTCAATCATTCTGAAAACGACGCAAGTTTCGTATTATTCAATGAGAGTAGTGGGTTCTCTGGAGCGTTACAATTGAGTATTCCAATATTTGATGGACATAAAAAGACAATTCAATATCAAAATGCACAGGTTCGAGCAAAGAACGCAGAACTTAGTAAACAAGAAGCATTAACTGGATTAGAGCGTGATTTCAATATTGCATACAGCAATTATCAAACTGCAAAGTCCATAGCCTCTCTTGACCAAAAATCGTTGGAAACTGCAAAGCTTAATTTTGAACGTACACAAGAGCTTTTCAATAACGGACAAGCAACCGGACTTCAGTTTCGTGAAGCGCAACTCAATTTATTACGAGTAGAATCTCAGGCGGTAAATAATAAAATCAACGTGAAGCTAGCAGAAGTGGAGTTGATTCGCCTTAGTGGGACTTTGATTAGGTAGGGGGTTAGTTTTTAGTTCCTAGTTTTTAGTTTCGAGTTCCTAGTTTTTAGTTTTTAGTTCCTTGTTTTTAGTTTTTAGTTGCGGGGTAACTATTATAGTATCTAAACTAGAAACTCAGAACTAACATAGCAACCTTTTTCAATTCTTTACGTTAGAAACGTTATGGAATCCTACCTTCGAATGACCTTTGTTTGCTCGGAAAAACTAGATTTAATAGATTCGGAACAAGCAATTTATCATTGTAAAAACTGCAAACGGAATCTTCACGATTTTAGAAATCGTTCTGAAGCAGAAATGAATGAAATCATTAAAACAAACAACGGTAATGTTTGTGGAGTTTTCAACGAAGAGCAGGTCTATATAACAGATCCAAATCACCGATCATTTTGGACTAAAGGTAAAATTTGGATTTCTACATTGTTATTCTCAATAGGCACGTTTCTATCTCTAAATGCCAAGGAAGTACCACAGGAAATTATAAAAACGGAATCTCAGCAATTTATACCCAAACCAATTGATCCAAATATTACTAAAGACTCAACGCGGTCATCAATAAGAAAAGAACGACGAGCGGAAAAGAAAAGACTCAAAGACAATTATATAAGGTTCAAACCTAGAAGACGTTTCGGCATCTTCAGAAGACGTAAATTGTCTCGAAGATGCGTTGGAAAGATTGCTGTTCGTCCTAGATCCGCTCCTTTCAAATCTTCCAGAAATTGATAAAACATTATAGCTTCAATCCAAATTTTGGGTTTCGAGTTTTTAGTTTTGGGTTGGCTGTTAAATATTCTAAAAACTGGAAACTAAAAACTATAATTTCTATCTTTATGAACGAAAACAAAACTCGGACTAGAGATGGAACAAGACAACCTTAAACCTCAAAAAATAAGACATGGCTGTGTAAGTGCGTGGCTTCTATTTATGATCATAGGAGGATCTTTGGCCGTGCTTACCAGTTTCTATTTTACAAAATCATACGAGGTTTATGAAAACCTTGAAATGCAAGTTGATGATGAACTCTTGAAGTATGGTTACATCTTTTCAGCGATTAATGTGATTTGTGCTTTTTTGATGTGGAAATGGAAGAAAATTGGCTTCTGGATATGTGTAGGTTCCATTTGCGCCAATATTGCTTTAGACATCGTGGCTGGTATTGATTGGACCATGGCCTTAAGTAAAGCACTTGGAATTCTGGTGATTTATGGCATCCTACAATTTAAAGGTGATGGTGTTTCTGCATGGAAAAACTTGGAATAGTTGATAGGAATTAAGCCCCATAATAGTTTGATTTTAGTGACTAATTTATAACTTTAAGTGAAAATTAATCACAACAAAATAATAAACACTATGGAAAACGGACAAGAATCTAGTATGAAAGAAAGACATGGATGTGTAACCGCGTGGCTGATATTCATGATCGTGATAAATGCTGGTGTAGGTATTTATTACCTAATATCTAGCGAGGATATTTCGAGAATGCTACCAAGCAGACCAGATCCTTCAATGCTGATGATAACAGGCGTAGTTGCTTTCGCCAACGTTGCATTTGCTCTTTTACTTTTAAAATGGAAGAAAATTGGCTTTTTCGGTTTTATTGGTTCTTCAATTGCGGGGGTTATTCTAAACCTCGTAATGGGATTAGGTGTTGGACAAAGCGCCACTGGACTTATCGGTGTAATAATCCTTTATGGAATCCTACAAATTAAAAAGAACGATAAAACTACTTGGGAAGGTTTAGAGTAAAATCTATCAAAAATTACTGATAAAAGCGGTTCAATATGTACCGCTTTTTTTGTGCCTAATAGCTCCTAAAATAATGTTCAATTCACTCTAAAAGACACTTACAGAAAAGGTCTATTCTCGCAAATAAAAACCCTCAAATTTTACATTGTTTTTAGGTCATTTTTTTCGTAACTTTATAACAACCCGAAAGGGATTATCTTGTTGTGAAACAATACTAAAAACGTCATGAACATACCCAACTCTGACCTGCCTCGAGTCATAGTGATTGGAGCAGGATTTGCAGGCCTCGAGATAGCCAAAAATCTCAACACGGATCATTATCAACTAGTGATCCTAGACAAAAACAATTTTCACACTTTTCAACCTTTATTGTATCAAGTTGCTTCGGCTGGATTAGAACCCGATTCGATCGCCTATCCAATTCGAAAAACGCTAAGGTCTAAAAAGAATACTTTCTTTAGACTTACGGAAGTGGAAAACATTGACCTTAAACAGTCTATTGTTCAAACTTCGATTGGCGATATATCATATGATAAACTTATCATAGCTACTGGGGCAACCAACAACTTTTTCAACAATCATTCAATTGAAGAAAATGCGTTGCCTATGAAATCTGTGGTAGACGCACTAAATCTGCGAAGTAAAATTTTAGGAAACTTCGAAAAAGCACTCAATACGATGGACTTGTCCGAACGGGAAGAACTTACCAATTTCGTAATCGTTGGTGCTGGCCCTACGGGTGTAGAGCTTGCTGGTGCTTTAGCAGAATTGAAAAATAAAATCCTTCCGAAGGACTTTCCTGATCTGGATCTAAGAACCATGCAAATCAACTTGATTGAAGCTGCCCCACGTGTCCTTTCTGCCATGAGTGAAGAATCTTCTATAAAGGCTCATAAGTATCTTAAGGAACTTGGTGTACAAATTTGGACAGATACTCTGGTAAAAGACTACTCTAACAATACTGTAGAAACCAGCACAGGAACTGTATTCAAATCGGACACTTTAATTTGGGCTGCAGGAGTTGCTGGTACATTTCCAAACGGAATTCATGAAAGTGAAGTTGGACGAGGCAACAGAATAATTGTAGATGATTTTTCCAAAATCAAAGGGTACGACAACGCTTATGTTGTAGGGGATGCATGTTTAATCCAGTCGGAGCAATACCCTCAAGGATTACCAATGTTAGGTTCAGTTGCAAAGCAGCAAGGAAATTATATTTCTAAAGCTTTCAACAAAATGGCTAAAAAGAAGAAGGTCGGTCCATTCATTTATAATGATCAAGGAACCATGGCAACGGTAGGTAGAAACAAAGCAGTTGTTGAACTTACGAAAATGAAAATCCAAGGTTCTTTTGCATGGCTCATGTGGATGGTAATTCATCTTATGCTTTTAGTAGGATTTAGAAATCGTCTGGTAGTGTTTATTAATTGGACTTGGAACTACTTTAATTACAATAATGGACTTCGATTAATTATTCGACCATTTAAAGAAAAAAAAGACGTGGTCGGGATCAAATAGTTTGGCATATTGCCGCCTTACTCAAGTTAAAAACTTTATTTTCGTACAACATATTTGTTGAATGGAAGTTATTGCTCCAAACTAAAATCATCTCAATGAAAAACATAGTTAGTTTTATACTGTTTGCCTCAATTCTATTTGGAGCATGCAATTATTTAGACGCTCAGACTCAAACCATCCCATTCAAACTAAACTCAAGTGGAAATATCCTGGTAGACGCTACTTTAAATGATAGCAACAAGGTCACCCTAATGTTACATACTGCATCCAATGGAGTAACTCTTACCCAGGAAGCAAATGCAACTTCAGTTAATTGGAAAAAAGAAACAGAGGTTACATCATGGGGAGGAGGAGCACAAGCTAGATTCAGCAAGAAAAATAAACTTGATATTGCTGGTCTGAGTAAAAATAAAATTAAGATCTGGGAGAATAAAAACTCTGGACCTGAAAGCGTTGGTAAATTTGGTCTGAACTTCTTTAAAAAGAAGTATGTAGAAATCGACTATGATTCTAAGCAAATCAAATTGTACGATGAAATGCCTGATGTAGTAACTCCAGAAGGTTGGCATCAATTACCTATAAAGTCGCAAGCTAACTTTCTAATGATCGATGGAAAATTCAAAGATGATACTTCAACATACATCAACCAATATGTAATTCATTCAGGTTACGGCGGAGGAATCTTGATAGACGACCAATTTGCTGATACCAATAATATCAAAAATATAATCACTACTACCGAGACTAAAGAGCTCAAAGACTCCTATGGAAATAAAATTGTAACTAAAGTAGGAAAACTCGACCAGCTCGAACTTGGAGGTGCGGAGATAAAGAATGTTTCTGCTTCATTTTTCGATGGAGATGTTACCATTCAAAAAACCAGTATTCTAGGCTGCGAAATCCTACAACAATTCCACATCGTATTTGATAAGAAAAGAGGGTTTGTTTATTTGAA
>JAHDFW010000075.1 GCA_020627945.1 Cytophagales bacterium | reverse complement strand
TACCTTATGACTGGAAAACCAATGGACAACTCGGATCTGGTTATTAATCAACCCAATCTAAGAGATTTGGATCAACTTAAAGAGTTGGATTCGAAACAGATCGTGGAATTGTTGGAAAACAATTACCAAATTAGATTACTTGAAATGAAATACGAACTAGTTGATAAATCCATTACGGAACTAATCAACATGGCTCAGAGTAACGCCAAAAACGAGTTTATAATTATTCAAGACGATATTAAACAATATGCGTACGTAGTTAAAAAGCCGTCTTCTGAAAAAGTAGTAGAGAAAATAGCAAAACGCATCAGCAAAACCGACAACAACTCTGAGAACTCTAACTCCATCCATAAAGATTACATTTATGTGAGTACCCGTCACGGAAAAATAAAACTGAACGTTAAGGACATCTGTTTTGTAGAAGCTGCTGGTAACTACTCCTATCTAAATACCATTAACAATGATCGCTATATAATGCGTGGAAATCTTAATGAAATGTCTCAAATCCTCCCTTCTAAAAGCTTTATAAGAGTCCATCGGTCCTATTTGATAAACGTCAATCAGTTAAGTGTAATTCACAAGCAATATGTAATTACAACCAACAATCAAAAGGTTCCGATTAGCAAGACCTATCGCAGCAAGCTAAATGGGGTTTTCAAATCTGCTTGATGTAACATCTAATTTACACAAAGGCAACTCATACCAAAATTACCTTAACTCATACCTTATAGTTGGATAAATTTACTCATGTTTATAGATTAGGTTCTTCGGTACATTAGACAACACTTATTCTTTAATATAAATTAGGGATTGGTGAGCTATAAATACAATACTACACAAAGTGGACCAATCAGTAAAGCGATCCGTCATTTTGGCTACAGACAAAATGTTTCTTCTCCCTACTTTATTTGGGAGTTTGGGAGATTCTGCGACTTCCACTTTGAATGTAATAGCGGCTACTAATGAGGATAATCTAGCTCAACTGATCGACATTATAAAACCCGAATTAGTTATTATTCGGTTTAGTCATTATAATTTTAGTGAGCAACTTCTAGATCAAATTCGACAGTATCCATTGCTATTTCTCTTACGTGGTAATGAAAAACTCCCTACTCTTTTTAATTATGGCAGTTTTAGAACTTACTCTTCCCGTATAGAAAATTGCGAGAATCAAGGTCTTTTTCTATATGAGGAAGTTTTCAGGGTTTTTGAGGATCTTAAAAACAATGAAAATAACCTAGGCATTGACGAGCAGGAAATCAAAAAGTTCGTTTTAGAAATTCAACACAAAAATGATCTTCTAATTAATATTAAAGATCGCCTCAAAAAAATATCGAATCAGGTAGAAGACAATGAAAGAGCTGAACTAAGATCGATCATCTTCAATATTGGAGCTGTATTGAGTGCTTCTCAACACAACTTTGATTTTACCAGTTATATTGAAAATGAACAATTTGTTTCCTCCATCAAAAAGCAATATCCAAAGCTCACTTCTGACGATTTGAAATATTGTTATTTTATGAAACACAATCTTTCTAACAGAGATATTGCGATGCGTTTAGGTATAAGTCCAGAGAGCGTTAGAACTCATAAATATCGACTCAAGAAGAAGATGACTCTTTCCCGAGAAATTGATTTACATTATCATATTCAAGGTTTTTAATTCCAAATCAAATTAGTAAACATATTTAACTGGTTCTTTAATAAGTTCCTTAATAATCACTTTTGCCTGCCTTATTAAGAACCTGTCTATGAATTGTCTATGCATGAACTATTCATAATTAAAAACGCGCCATAACGCGTGATCTATTGTCTACTTCTCAATCACTATAAATTTAAGTTTAGTATCTAAATTTGAAAAAGTAAAACAACCTTAACTACCAACAATGATAGATTTAGCACTCGAATACACTAGAAATTGCCTTAATCAGGGGTTGGTCAATCAATTTTCGTCCAATGAAAAAATGGTCGTACTCAATAATTTGGTTAGTGAGGATGGTCAATTGGAGCAAAGCAACCTAAATAAAGTTGTTATTTCTCTTATCAATCTGGACAAAGAGTCAATGAAGCCATATAATGACCGTTATTCTCAGTCGGAAAGTGGTAACTGGAAGAACAATAGTCCTGCATTGCGATTGAACCTAGACATGCTTGTTACTTCAGTTTTTACGGATTACACTGAATCATTGAAGTTTCTAAATGCAGTAATTACCTTTTTTCAGACTTTCCCAACCTTAAATGCTAACAACTTTGCTTCAATTCCTGCTGGACTAGATAAATTGGAATTCGAGGTAGAAAAAATTGACTATTTTAACATGTTAAGTTTATGGAATTCGTTGGGAGCAAAATACAAACCTTCTGTAATTTATAAAGTCAGAATGATTGTGATTCAAGGAGACCAACTCCTTGCAAATATTGCAGGTATATCAGAATTGGATGAATCAATAACACCTAATAGTAGTCAGAATTAAGATGCGAAAATATCTTACATATATTGAATTCAAAATAACACATGGCTATTATCCCAACGGGTTATCCAATTCGTTCAATTTTGTTCCTGATGCGACTACTAGAAATTTTCTTAATAGGTATAAATGCAAGATCGTTCAATCGCAAAATGGATTTAGTCTTTTAGTTCCTGAAAATATAAACCTTACATCATTGGCATTAAATCTTAGTTTAGAAGAACTGCTATTTCTGATACATTGTGGAAACCCTGGGTTAGTCTCCATCAGCGATATCGCTCCGAATTGGTCGGGATCGATAAACCTAATAGGTACTAATAACGGTGAAATTAACCTTGACTTGGTTAATAATTCTACTCCTCCAAATGGATGTATTGGATATTTAAAATTACCTATTAAAAAACAGAATTATTCGTTCCATCTTAAAGCCAGATCTACCATTTGGAAATACTATGTCATTAATAGAAGTTCTATTGACATAGAGGAAGTAGAGATCAGCAGTAGAGATGGGTTTAAGTTTTCTGGACCATCAAAAACCACAATAACAACTGGAGAAACAGCTTGGGTTTTTGATTCAGGAAATACACATCTTCCGATGCAACAACAACCTACAACACAATATCAATTAAAAATAAAAAACAAGGTAGTTAGGAAAGATTTACCCTATCCTGATCCTCAGAACCTCGAAATTGAATCGCAAGGTTCTACCAACCATGTATTTTCAACCATGTATGTATATGTATAGTAACATTAAAAAAAACGTTAACAAATGAATTAAATTATGGCAACATCGATGCAAACCCCCGGTGTCTATATACAAGAATTAAATGCTTTTCCGAACTCAGTAGTTCCTGTAGCTACAGCAGTTCCTGCATTTATTGGATATACACCTCAAGCTTCCTATGAAGGTAAGTCTTATTTTAACAAGCCAACCAAAGTTAGTTCGTTTGCGGAATTCGCGACGATCTTCTGTTTACCAAACCCGGCTCCTCCAGCACCACCAGCTAAACAATATTCTCCGCAATATTATTTGGTTAAAGAAAAAAGTCAGCCAACTTCTGGCGACTATGTTCAAATTGACGGCAACTACTATTCAGTATTACCTGATCCGAACACAGTTTACTACCTCTATAACAGTATTCGTTTATTCTACGAAAATGGCGGAGGAGATTGTTATATCGTTTCTGTAGGTTCTTATGGAGCGGCTTCAGGTAAACCTATGTCTGCACCAGGGCAAATTATTAATCCAAATGTGCAACTAGACCAACTTATGAATGGACTAGCTCTTCTTAAGCAAGAAGAGGAACCAACTATGTACATCTGTCCAGAGGCGACATTAATGAACGTAGAAAACAATGGTACATTGATGCAGGAAATGCTATTGCAAAATACAGAATTGCGTACCTCAATAAGTATTTTTGATATTATTGGCGGGAGAAATCCTGATCCAATAATGTGGGATAATGATATCACTACGTTCCGTAACAATACTGGCGCTAAAGGTCTAGATTTTGGAACTGCATACTACCCTTTTGTTGGGACTACTATCATGCAACCTTCAGATTTAGACTACACTAACCTATTTGGTGGTGATATTAAGCAGCTCGAAGCGATCATAAATCCAGCAGACAATCCTAATCAGGCAGTGGCAACAATTGTGGCAGGAATAGAAACTCCAGCAAACCCACCCTTAACGGCTAGTCAGAATAACAACGCTTTGCTTAATGCAAGTAAAACGTATTCCCTTATAATAAAGCACGTTCTTAGCGATGCGAACATGCTTCCTCCTAGTGGCGGCATGGCAGGTGTTATCACAACAAACGACAATCAACTTGGTGTTTGGAATACGCCTGCTAATACAAGCATGGTAGGTGCTGCTGAACTGCCAATTAGAATTTCGGCTTCACAACAAGCTGGATTAAATGTAGACGCCATTTCTGGTAAGTCAATAAATGCGATTCGCTTTTTCAATGGTAAAGGAATTCTAATTTGGGGTGGTCGCACACTAGACGGTAACAGTCAGGATTGGAGATACTTATCAGTTAGAAGAACCATGATCTTCTTAGAGCAATCTGTTAAGCTTGCTGCAGCCGCATATGTATTTCAGCCAAATGACTCTAATACTTGGGGTGCCGTAAAAAGTATGATTTCCAGCTTTTTAACAACTGTTTGGAAAGAAGCTTCAAGGATCAAAAGCAGCAGATGCATTTTCCGTTCAATGCGGATTGGGAAGTACCATGAGTCCAGAGGATATTCTGAATGGAATCATGCGAGTAGCCGTAAAAGTGGCTGTAGTACATCCTGCTGAATTCATCGTGATTAGTTTTGAACAAGAAATGGCAAAAAGCTAATTTCGAAAAGCACTAATCCAATTATTAAATCAAAGATTTTAACCTTAAAAAACTAATAATATGGCTGATAACGGAAGCAAAGAAGATTCAATATGGCCAATGCCCAAATTCCGATTTGAGGTAGACCTTGGTACAGAATTGAAAGGCGTAGCATTTCAAGAGGTTTCTGGAATGGACGTTGAAAATCAGATAATAGAATACCGAAAAAGCAATAGTAAGTTATTTTCCACAGAGAAAATGCCTGGTATTGTAAAATACGGCAATGTGACCATGAAACGTGGAGTATTTGTAAATGACAATACTTTTTGGGATTGGCATCAACAAATCTCGATGAATACAATTGCTCGTCGTACGGTACTAATTAAGCTGCTTGACGAAAATGGAAAAGTAACTATGCAATGGCAACTGAACAATGCATGGCCTACTAAAATAACCAGTACTGATCTTAAATCAGACGGTAACGAAGTGGCTGTGGACACATTGGAAATTGCACATGAACAGCTAGTAATTACTAATGGCGGATAATCCATATCCACTTAATTTTTATTTCCAACTGTCGTTTGAAGGTGAAGATGCTGCCTTTAAGGAGGTTTCTGGTCTATCGATGGAAATGGCAGTTGAAGAAGTGGCTTGTGGTGGGGAGAATCGTTTTAAATATCGACTCCCCACTATATCCTCTTCTCAAAACTTAGTTCTTAAACGTGCTATGGTCCCTAAAGGATCAAAATTAGCTGGCTGGGTTAAAGCAACTTTAGGGCAGGGATTATCATCTAATATTAAAACACAAGATGTAGACGTAAGTCTTTTAAATGCTAAAGGACAACTCCTTACGAAATGGAAATTTCATAATGCCTACCCCATTAAATATTCGTTTACAGATTTAAAGTCGCAAGAAAGTGAAATAATGATTGAAACTATTGAATTAGCTTATACCTACTTCAACATTACCGTTCAATAAATCTAATACCAAAGCCCATGATCGAAATAAGAGAACTAGTCATTAAAACCGAAATTGCTAAGAAGAATAAGGCTGAAGGTGTTGACAAAAGAGAACTAACAAAATTGCGGAAGCAAATGTTAGATGACGTAAGACGAATACTAAAACAAAACAGTAACAAAGACAAAAATTCCAGATAAAATGGGACTACAGTTAATGCAAATCACGGGCTATACGGATCAAAACTTTCAGTCGAAGGTTGGTAATCCATATAAACTAATGATCAATCCAGAATCATTGAAATGGAGCAGAAAAGTTGATTATAACGAAGAGTCAGCGCCTGACACAAGTAGTCCTTCGCAAACCTATAAAAGCACTCCTATTGCAGAATTAAGTTTTGACATTGTAATAGATTGTACAGGAGTGGTTGATAAAAAGCGAACCAATCTTCAAAACGAAATTCAACAATTAGAAAACATAGTGTACAACTACAACGGTAAAATTCATCGCCCTAATTACGTAAAAATTCGATGGGGAAAGAACATTACCTTTAATAGCGTACTAAAGTCTTTTGATACTACTTATACCCTATTCAAACCAAATGGAGAGCCCTTAAGAGCTAAAATCTCTCTTAGTTTTGGCGAATATGTAAGTCGTAAAACCGTTGAAAATGAAGACCAACGAAGTTCTCCTGACTTAACCCATTTAATTGAAGTAAAAGATGGTGATACATTGCCTCTAATTTGTAACAATGTGTATGGAAAATCTGGCCTTTATACCAAAGTTGCTCGTTTCAATAACCTCAACAAATTTAGGTCGTTGCATAAGACACAAAACCTTATATTACCTCCGTTGGTACAACCAACTGAATCAAATTTAAACACTAGTTCAATTAATTAACAATGTCTGCAACACAAAACATAACCAAGGGAGGTATAGTAACCTATACAGTAAAAGTAGCTGGGAGTGCTATTCCAGATAGTACAAGTATTTATTCAATAGAAATTTATCAGGGAGTCAATCGAATTCCTTCTGCCAATATCGTGATTCTGGACGGAGATGCTTCTTCCTCTGAGACTCAAAACTTTAAAGCCAGTTCCTCTTCTACTTTCGTCCCAGGAGCCAAAATAACAATTGAGGTCGGATACGATTCTAAGAATAATACCGTGTTTGAAGGAATCATCACAGAACAAACGCTTAAAGTTGATCCTATTTTAGGTTCAAGCCTTGAGGTTGTTTGTAAAGATAGCTCTATCAAAATGACGGTGGGGAGAAAAAGCCTTACGTTTTCAAAGAAAAAGGACAGCGACATTATATCCTCAATTATTGGAAACTATTCAGACTTAAGTGCTGATGTTAAAGCTACTGAAACCGAATGGCCAGAGCAAATTCAGTACTATACTACGGATTGGGATTTCATATTAACACGTGCTGAATCCAATGGTCTCATTGTGAACGCTATTAATGGCAAAGTCTCTGTTCAACCACCTGACGCTGATACCAACTCAGTTTTAGCAATTGCCTATGGAAACAATATGCACACTTTTACAGGTGGACTAAATTCTGTTACACAATTGGGAAGCGTTAAAGCGAGTGCATGGGATTTTAAAAATCAGGAAATTGTTACAGGCCAAGCTTCTAATAGTACTGCTGGTCCAGGTAACCTATCTAGCAAAAAACTTTCCGAAGTAGTGGGTTTAAGTGACTTCTCGCTTGGCACTACAGGGCCTTTAGAATCTTCAGATCTAACCAATTGGTCTAAAGCTGAAATGGTAAAAAGTAACTATTCAAAAATAAGAGCTTCCGTTGAGTATCAAGGAACTAACATAGCTGTTCCTGGAAAATTCTTAACCATTTCTGGAATGGGTGATCGATTTGATGGTGACCATTTTGTGTCGGAGGTGACTCATAAAATTGGTGATGGTAACTGGATTACTGAAGCAAATCTTGGAATGACCTTCAATTGGTTTTCTGAAGAGAAGGATGTAATGGCTCCAAGAGCATCAGGCTTACTTCCTGGTACAAATGGCCTCTATAATGCTACCGTTAAGAAAATATACGAAGATCCAGATTCTGAATTTAGGATATTGGTAAACATACCTCTGCTAGACCCTACACAACAAGGTGAAGGTATTTGGGCTCGACTTACTAATTTTTATTCAACCAGCGGTGCAGGAGCATTTTTCCTTCCTGAAGTTGGTGATGAAGTTATTGTTGGTTTCTTAAATGATGATCCAAGGTTTCCTGTAATTCTAGGTAGTTTATATAGCAGTAACAAACTTAAACCTTTTAGTGATTTAAGCCCTAACGAAAATAATAGCAAAAAAGCCATTGTAACAAAGAGTGAACTTCGAATTGTTTTCGATGACGAAAATAAGGTATTAACGATTCAAACTCCGGGTAACAATCAAATGACGTTTAGTGATCAGGACCAAAAAATCACTATACAGGATCAAAACAATAACAGCATTGAAATGTCCTCTAGTGGAATTTCAATGTCTAGCCCTAATAACATTGAAATTAAAGCGGATCAAAAAGTCTCTATTCAAGGTGAAATGGGCGTAACTATTGAGGCATCTGGAGGAGATGTTCAAGTCTCGGGTATGAATATTAAGCAATCGGCCGACATGGAATATTCTGCAGAAGGAAGTATGACTGCGTCAGTACAAGGAGGAACTGAACTAACTCTTAAGGGAGCAATGGTAATGATTAACTAAACTTAAAACACAAACTTATTATGCCACCAGCAGCTAGATTAACCGATTTTCATGAGTGTCCAATGGAGGACCCTTCTATTCCACCTATTCCCCATGTTGGAGGACCAATAGTAGGACCTGGAGAACCTACGGTATTAATTTCTGGGTTACCCGCAGCACGTGTAGGCGACGAATTGATTTGTGTGGGTCCGCCTGATGTTATTGTAAAAGGGTCCTCCTCAGTAATGATTGGGGGTACTCCTGCAGCACGAGTTGGCGATACAACGGCACATGGCGGGGAAATTATTTTGGGAGCTTTTAATGTAATGATCGGTGGATAATCTTTTAAAAAATACTAGTCTCCCATTGGAGGATTTTTGGGGCTCTGGATGGAGTTTTCCTATCGTTTTTGATTCTGCTAATAACCAGCTGAGTACTACAGAAAAAATAGTAAACATCAACGAATCTATAAATATTATTCTCAAGACAAATCGTGGTGAACGATGTATGAATCCAGAATTTGGAGGAGGGTTAGATCAATTCCTGTTTAGAACTATGGATGAAACATTAAAAGGAGAAATCATAGATTCGACAAAATACGCCCTTATCAATTATGAACCGCGGATTACAGTTAGCACCATTGATGTTCAGTTCGTGGATCCCTCGGAAGGACTGATATACATCGAAATTGACTATATCGTTAATAAAACTAACACTAGACACAATTATGTGTTCCCCTTTTATTTAAAAGAAGGTACCAATCTATAAACAAAGTGATTAACCCTGCAAAAATACAAGCGAGTCAATTCAGATCTCTGGACACTAACAATGTTCTCATTGATCAAAGAACTCCTATGGATCAGCTTAGTTTTATCGCAGGTTATGCCCAACTAATAAACTTCTACAACAAGAACAACGAGCTCAATGGCAACTGGTCTCCTTTCCTATTGAAAGACCCTGTTATTCTAATGGCTTATATTGCTAATAGTCAATACGAAAAACACTACGGCCTGTACAAAAACATAGCGAAACAACTTCAGGAAATTGAATCGAACTTGGCACAGGTACTAGAACAATTTTCGAATGACTACGCTGCTCTTATCGATCAGGTTTGCCTTCTACTAAATGGCCTGTTTAACATCCTTGAACAGCTTTTTCTTAAAATGGCCGAATGGACTCATCATTTCAATAATAATTTCGAAAATTTAGAAATTAAAACATATTTGGTACGAGAAGTCCAAAATACATATTGTCATTACTTAACGGCTTTTTTAGAACTTCGCCAGAAATTATACTCGTACAAATACAGTTCAAAAATAGCTCCTACAAAACCTTTTCTATTTGAGAAGATTCTGAAGGAACCTACATGGTCAAAATACAAGTCCATTGCTCCTTATTACGACACATTAGGAATCCCTAAAGAGGTTAACGACAATTTATTTCCTCCAAAAACTAACACGCCCCACATAAGTCAAATTCCAACCGAACAAGTTACCTTTTATAAGCTCAAAGGAATCTTAAAATATGTGGTGCAAGCATCAAACCGGGTTTTTGGTTTTTTCGTAAAGATTATTCGCAATGCTAAAAACTACTACGAACAACATAAGCATTCGAAAATCGATTTTCCCGATACGGCGTTGATTCGAACTTTCACAGAAACTCTTCAGCATCAACGCAACCAGCTTAATGGACTTCTAGAGAAGCATTTAAACTTCTATTATCGAGATATATTAAAATTTGATCTTGCCCCAGCTATAGCAGATGAAGCTTTATTGGAGGTTGGTTTGAAAGATCATGTAGATCATCTTATTTTACCTAAAGGGTATTTATTCAACGCTGGAGTTGATGGACAAAAACATCCAGTAATCTATGAAGCAACTCAAAACACTATACTCAATGCTGCTAGGATTACCGAGGTGCAGCAAATTACCATTGATAGTGATTCCAATCAATTATTTTACGAAACCAAAACTGGTGTCAACAAAGTACAGAAGGACTCTGCTGGAGATTTAATTAGTTGGAATACCTTTAAAGCAGATACAGCAACTGAATTTGGTTTTGCTTTTGCCACACCCATGCTAATGCTAACAAGCGGTAACCGAAAAATTTCCATATTCATAGAAATTCCTAGTAATACCAACCCTCAAGGTTCTAATCAAAAATTTAAGTTCAATAAATCTAATACAGATTTCCTTCTCAGTACTGAAGCAGGTTGGAAAATAGTGGACCCTGACTTCGTACATGTTGATCAGGATCCAAGTTGTATCGTTGAGCTTCCACCAGAATTTCCTCCTGTAGTTAAGTTCAAGAAGAATCCGGATGGACTGGAGGCTGATTGGCCTATGCTTAAGGTAGTTTTTAAAAAGCAGCAGTATCTTCAGCAAGATCATTCAATCAAATCGCTAAGAATCGATGTTGATGTTAGTAATAAAACTGATTTTTCGTTGTATAATGATTTCGGAAAGTTAAACCCAACCAAACCTTTTCAACCTTTTGGCCCTATAGTGAACGTAAACAACAGTTTCTATATAGGCAGTCAAGAAGTATTCAGCAAACCTATCCAATACTTACTTTTTAGCCTTAATTACGACCAATTCCCCACTAATGGTTTTAAAGACTATTACAGTGCTTACAACAACTATCATAATGATCCCAAGGTATGCGTTCCAAAAAAAGGTTCAACAACCTGTACTAAAAAAGAAGGTCAAGGTCAAGGCCAAGTTAAAACAGATGATCCGCCTGATAAATCTGCGTCGATCTCGTCATTATTTTCATGGATAGCTAAAATCTTCGAAAACCATGAAACTACGGAAGCTACAGAATCAATTACAAATGATGATGATACACCTGCCAAAATAACCTTTTCGGAAGATTTATTTCTAGTTCAGTTCGCCGAATTAGAAAACCAAGTTTGGAATCCGATCAATAATTCTGACGAATATAAACTCTTCGACGGTGAAAATAGTCAGCGACTATTTTGGTTCGGCAATAAATTTGAACCTTCAAAAATACCTTCATCAAAACTACTCTATCCAGTTGTACCTGAGTTACAAAACTCTAAATACAATTTTGACAAGAATAGTGAAAACGGTTATGTGAGAATGTCATTATCTTCTCCATCAGAAGGTTTTGGAGCCTGTATTTACCCTCAAGTGGTAAACTATGTCGCCTTACAAAATGCAACAAAACTTTCTAGAATAACTTCAAAAGACAGTCAATTAGCAAGTTCTGCCCCTACGCCATACGTTCCAAAAGTAAACGCTTTTCATGGACACTATCAATCTTCACACACGTATGATTTAAGCTCAAACGATCCAAAGAATCCTCTTCAGCTTTTTCATTATGCACCCAATGCTATTTATGAAGTCAAGCTTGGCAACAAAGTAGAATTATATCCATTTTACGGTTTTCAAGGAGCACTGTTAGTAGGTCTGAAAAACTTAACCGTTGATCAACCCTTCAATCTTTATTTTGAATTGGAAGGTGGTTCAGCCACACCAGACGACGCTCCTATCGTCTGTGAAATATTGACTAATACTGGCTGGAAATCTTTGACTACTCTTAGCGATAGTACCAACCAATTTCGTTGTTCTGGAATAATAACTTTACAAGTCAAACAAAGCGACCAAGATTCTGTTACAGACAATAATCCGATGATGCCTCTTGATAATTTTTGGTTACGGATCCCTGTAACAAATCATCCTGAAGTGTATGGACAAACGGTTTATATGAATACGAATGGTGTATCCGTAAAACGAACCTCAGATATATCTGGAAGTAACCTACTGCATCTACCTGCTAAATCCATCAAAGGTCCTTTAGCCGCTAACCCTTCTATCAAATCGGTCCAACAGTTATTTGCAACTTTTGGAGGAAAATTGCCTGAAACCAACACCCACTTTCCGAAACGTGTTAGTCAACGTATTTTTAACAAAGGAAGACTGCGAATTAATCAAGATTTCTATCAGCTAATAACTGAACAATTTCCAGAGATTTACTACGTAAACACGCATACTTCAAATAACAAATTTAACATCTACGTTTTACCTTTGATAGCAAATACTGGTGTTAAAGGTGCTTTTAACCCACATGTTAGCGCTTGTACGATTGAGCATATTCAAACGTTCGTCAATAATATTAGTTCTCCTTTTGCTAATGCAACGGTCCAAAATATGAAGACTGTATCAGTAACGGTCCATTGCGATTTTGTACCAGAAAACACTCTAGTTCAAGACGAAGTTAAGAATAAGATTAATCAGGCACTACGAATATATCTTTCGCCATGGATCAAGAGTGATCAAAAACAATATACACCTGATTCGACCATTTTAGCTGGTTCAGTCCGACAAATAATCAGTCAAACTTCAGGTGTCCGAGAAGTTGAATCAGTACGTTTTAGCTTTGGTAACTCAGAGTTAAGACTTGAATCATTACCTCCAGCACCTGGTCAAATCTATGTCTCAAATACTAAACATAAGCTAAACACAACTTGAACTTAGACCATTACATAGTAGACACTAAAGTACCCATTGAGGAGAACTATAACCAGATGCGTTCGGAAAGTATTGCTTTCATTGAACAAATCTGTGGTGTTAACTGGTCTAACCTTAATGATTCTGACCCTGGAATTACCATATTGGATCAAATTTGTTTTGCCCTTACAGAATTGGGATATTGTGGCTCATTTAGCATTCCTGACATACTTACAGATCGTCTAGGCAAACTCCAATTTGAAAACCAATTTTACGCCCCTGAGAAGATCCTTACAAGTAGCGCAATTACTCCTACTGATCTTGCAAAATATTTAGTTGATCGTATTAAACCCGTTAAGAATTCATTTCTTACTCCAACTGCTGCGGGGATCTATCAACCATATTTGTTTCTTTCTCCAGATGCTGAAAATACTGGTTTAAGCAATACTGCGAAAGTGGAACTTAGTAAAGTTCGAAACCTCGGAGAACAATTTGCTAAGCCAATTCTACTTAGTCCTAAGCGTGTCTTTATTAAAGGAACTATTGAAATTACCCAATCAGTGTCATCAAAAGAAGTTGCTGATAAATTGCAAACTACCTTAAGAGACTTTATATTTCCTTATTTGGATCAAAAAGGATTCAAACAACTGAATGATGATCAGGTTACTACCGAGACAATCTTTAATGGTCCTTTGCTCAAAAATGGATGGATAAGTGATACTTATAAAAAGGTAAACAGCGTTAGCTATCAACAACTCCAAGAACAAATCCTGTCTCTGGAAAGTATAGAATCCATTTTATCATTGTCCTTGGTTGATTCAAAAGGGATGCCCATTAACCCTCCTAAAGAAGCAGACGGTAGTCTTAAGGATGTTGCTTTACAAACCACAGAAAGTGAAATTATAGTGTTCGAAGTTCTTAAGAGCATTGAACTTAAGCACCTAACAATAGCCAAAAACGGAAAGAAACAAGAACTTAACGACTCTACCCTTTTTGATTCTGACTTGGAAGCTCTGGACGCTTTGGAAAGTATTAACGCTGCTTTAAAAATAGCTCCCGATCTACCTAGCGGAGAATATCGAGATATTGAAGACTATTATTCTATTCAAAATACTTTACCAGACGCATACAACGTGGGTCCAAACTCTCTGGAGCACAATGCATCTGAGTTCGAAACAGCTCAATCTAGGCAATTAAAAGGATATCTAACCTTGTTTGATCAAGTGTTGGCTAATCAATTTTCTCAGCTTGCTAACATACATAATTCGCTTTCTTTCGTTAACTCCCAATTTGGAGATACAAAAGATCATCATAAGTATTATGCGACCAAAACCCCAGCGGAACTCTCTCACCCCGAGTTTCCAGTTCCTTATCGTAAATTCTCCCCTACGTACTATTTTCAGTCTCTTTATAACGTCCCACACATCAAACCTTTATTGATTGACAACGAAATGTATCAGTTCAACAATGAAGATATTAATGATCGTGAGTTAAAGGAGAAAGGTTGGTTAGATTTTCAAAATGATCCTTACAATCCTTATATCCTTGGTATATCTGAAATTATTGAATCCGAACAAGATGCCATTTCGCGCCGAGATGAAATCCTTGATCATCTTTTAGCACGTCATGGAGTTTCCCCCTTAATGATCGATCGAGCAATTCAATACGCCATTTGGACCAGTGATTCTATTAAAGATCAAGTAATTGTAAAGAGTCTAATTTTACAAAATTTCGATAAGATCTCCTATCACCTAGGCAAAGGTTGGGACATCTTAAATTGTAACAAACTCTCTCCTCTTGACCTTAAAATTTCTAATTCCAATGATGAAGAGTCTACATCCGATGCCGTAATTGAAAAACTATTAACTCCCTCTTTTGATCTGTATTCGGACGGCCTAATTGATACGGGTAAAATAGATAAGATCAATAAGCTGAAAGATCGGGATTTCGTTAATTTTTCTGCGTTAGAACTAACTCTAAACCTACTTTTTGGTTTAAATAACATCTTCGACCGATATGATGAAATACTTAATGTCGAAATAAAAAAACAGGAAGCATTTAAAATGCCTGGTGCCGCTGACTTAGTGCGGATGCAACAGCAAAAACGAGTGGCAAACTGGTTAATTAAACAACGCAAAGGATTTTTACTTATCGAGCACCAACTTCTATTACAGAGCTCCAAGTTTAAGGTTGGGGTAAAATATAAAGATAGTAGCTATTACGTTACAGATTCAACGTTGGATTACAACAAGCTTGCTCAACTCTTTGCCGACCCTGAAATTTCTACTACGCAAGATGGCTCTGCAATATCTTCGATTAATGAGTTAACACTATCTACATCAGAATCATCGGATTGGAATAACGCTGAATTCATAAAAATCAATGATAAAATAAGTCTTTGTGCCAGAGAAGTAAGTATAAACTCCAATGCACAGTTTATAACCGATCCATACTTCAGTAATAGAATAAGCATTGCGTTTCCATGGTTCGTTATGCATGAAAAGGTTTTAGCCGATGCGGATGCTTTTAAAGAGAATTTTAGTGCTACTATTCGAGCGTGGCTTCCTGCTCATATAGAATTTGATCTAGTGTTTCTCCGTAAATCTGAAATGTACGAGCTAATTATGAAATACGTTGCTTGGCACAATTCAATACGAAGCGATGAGCAATCCACGTCTAATAATGCATTGCTCTTAAATGGTTCAATAGAACGTCTAATTACAAATCACCAAGAAGAGAAAAACGATTCATGAGCAGAAATAACCGACATATTATAAATCGGGTAACTTGGCTAACTCAATTAGACGATCATGCTTTTGTATTTGAATTACAGGAGTTATTAAGCGAATGGACAAAGCAGCATCTTTCTGAGCCAGCTACCAAAATTCTAGATAAGATAGGAACCTCGGACGAACATTGGCGCATTAGAAAACTGGAATTAGACTTAGGTACAATTCCATTCGATGAGGTGACTACGGAACTGCCCAAGCGATTCGTTCAAGCCATGGAAGAGCACCTTAAAAACATGTTTCAAAAATCTATGGGACAGGAACAAGGTATAGAAATTATAAGCTCCAAACGAAATAACTTTGATCTTATCTCGTCATTCCTCATCAACGGTTTTATGCCCTGGTGGTACAATGCTGAATATCCAGATTTTAAATCGGCGTATGAAAAAGAGCTTATCCAGAACAAAGAACAACTCAGTAGTTTTATTAAATCAGCTGGAACTAAGAATTACGTTCTAAAAAGAATGGTATGGCAACTCCCCGATCATTTGATTACAACTACTATTAGAGCACTAGAGCCTCACCATGCCGATGAAATTCTAGAGTGTGCTGAGCATATATCGGAAACACACGATAAGAAGAAAATCACTAATGCTTCCTCGGCTGCATTTAGAAAAGAACTGTGGTATTGGGTTTTAATCCATTTAATTAATGATCGTGGTACTCTCTTTAATACAGTAACCTTTGTGGAACAAACCATCCAAAGAATGGCTCATCACTATAGTATTTCCTTTGATGAGCTTTTCAGCTTATTCTTCCTATTCATAGATAAACGAACAAGACAAGGTGAGCGCTTCAATGTTAAATTCATTAAGGCTCTTAAGATCATTAAGCAGAATAACTTCAACAGTGTTACAATTCCAAAGCATTCCGAACACAATTTAGACACTACTCAACTTTGGAACAACATGGAGGCATTTGCAAACGGAAGAAAAGTAGATGCTTTGGATAACCAGTTTTTAATAGCCCTTAACCTCAATTCAACTGGACTTATAAACCTTCTTAAGAATTCAGAACTTGGTGAAAAGCAAATAGGTCTATTATCGATAAATACAAAACAATCACTTCTTTGCAAGTTTACTCAATCAAATTTAGACGTTGCAGACGCTTTATTTAAAATTGTAAAGCACCTTTACACCTCCCAGTTCAATGAAATATTAAATAAGCTTGCGACAAGTGTTTTAGACCAAAGTAAAAAAGATGCTGACAATCTTATTACCACTCTTATTCAAGTTATTGAACAATTTACAGGCGAAAAATCTTCGCTAATTGCTTTGAAGTTCTTCAACCTATTGAACGATATGAGGTTTGAGGCAACATTAGAACGAGAGTTAGAGGTTTCTATTATCTCTCAATTGGACTTATCAGACTCCAGATTAGCTTTAACACAATTCAAATCTGGTAATAAAAGGTTTATTGATTTATGGCTTCGTGAAAATAAAAACAATCCGATTCTGTTAATCGATCTTTTTTCGAATGCGACTTCAGTGGTATTAGACCACTTAAATTCAGTCTCAATTGAAACATTGAT
>JAHDFW010000002.1:24218-76094 GCA_020627945.1 Cytophagales bacterium | reverse complement strand
GTTTGTAATTCTGCTACTACCGCCATGGCAGGTCCCATAAGATCAATATGTCCTTTCATGGCTCTTTTTAGCATCATATCAACCGTAAGCATGCGATTGATTTCATTAGTCCCCTCAAATATTCTGTTGATTCTGGAGTCTCTGTAAGATCGGTCCATAGGAGCATCTGCCGAGAATCCCATGCCACCATAAATTTGAACTCCCTCGTCAACAACGAAGTCTAGTGATTCTGAACAGAAGACTTTGCTGATAGCACATTCTATCGCATATTCTTCTGCAGATTTAAGTTTCGATTTAGCATAATCACCTCCTTCTGCAAGAATTTCAGATGCTTTTTCAGAGATATCCTTACCAATTCTATATACCATTGCCTCCGAGACCCAAGTCTTGGTTACCATTTCGGCAATTTTATGTTTGATAGCACCAAAGTTAGAAATAGAAGTTCCGAATTGTTTACGTTCGTTAGAGTAATTAATGGCATGATTGATTGCAGATTTCATTCCACCTGTTGCTGCAGCTCCAAGTTTTACACGACCAATGTTAAGAATATTTACTGCTATTTTAAATCCGTTTTGGCGTTCGGAGAGCATGTTTTCTACAGGAACTTTACAATCGTTAAAGAAGACCTGACGTGTGGAAGAACCTTTAATTCCCATTTTCTTTTCTTCCTCATTCATAGTAACTCCTCCGAAATCCTTTTCTACAATGAAACCGGTTAAATTTTTGTCATCTTCAATCTTGGCAAAGACAATGAATACATCTGCAAATCCTCCATTTGTAATCCACATTTTTTGACCTGTAATGGAATAGTATTTTCCGTCTTCAGAAAGTACTGCTTTAGTTTTTCCTGAATTGGCATCAGAACCTGATTCGGGTTCAGTAAGGCAATAAGCAGCTTTGTATTCTCCAGTGGCTAATTTTGGTAAGTATTTTGACTTTTGCTCTTCATTTCCAAAGTAAAGGATAGGTAAAGTTCCTATTCCTGTATGCGCAGAGAGAGCAACAGCAAACGAATGGCCGCGACCAGTAGTTTCAGACACTAATAAAGAGGTGTTTTCATCAGTTCCAAATCCGCCGTATTCTTCTGGAATAGAAGTTCCTAATAGACCCAGTTCACCAGCCTTATTCAACAAAGAAGGCATAAGTTCAGGATCCTTTTGACTGTCGATTTCATCCAATAATGGATTAATTTCAGTTTCTATGAAATCCAAACATGTTTGAGCAATCATTTTTTGTTCTTCATTCCACTCTTCTGGGATGAACATGTCTTTTGCATTCAAGTCTTTTACCAAAAATTCGCCTCCTTTTAGTGCCATATTATTAATTTATTTAAAGGTTCAAAAATGTATTATCGTGTCTTAGTTTAGTAGTTCGTAGATGCCAGCAACGCCTTGGCCACCACCAACACAGGCTGTTACCATTCCGTACTTTTGATTTCTTCTTCTCATTTCGTTGAACAGTTGTACCGAAAGTTTAGCACCAGAGCAACCTAGTGGATGCCCTAATGCAATTGCTCCACCATTTGGGTTTATAATGTTAGGATCTAGATTCAACTCGCGAATTACTGCAATACTTTGTGCTGCAAAAGCTTCGTTTAATTCAATTTGTTGAATGTCACTAAGTTTAAGCCCAGCACGATCCAAGGCTTTTGGAATTGCTGCAACTGGACCTATTCCCATTATCCTAGGATCTACTCCAGCAGCTGCATAACTCATCATTCTTGCAATTGGCTTTAAGTTTAACTCATTTACCATTTTTTCTGACATTACCATTACAAAACTTGCTCCGTCGGAAGTTTGGGAAGAATTTCCTGCTGTAACTGAACCTCCTTGAGCAAAAACAGGACGTAGCTTTCCTAATGCTTCTATTGAAGTGTCAGCACGTGGCCCTTCATCGGTGTCAACAATCCAAGAACGAGTTTTCTTTTTGTTTTTTTCGTCTAGATAAACCTCTTCCACGGTTACCGGAACAATCTCATCTTTAAATTTCCCTTCAGAAATGGCATTAATGGCCTTTTGGTGAGAGTTGTACGAAAATTCATCCTGATCTTCTCTAGAGATATTAAAGTCATGAGCTACATTTTCTGCCGTTGCACCCATGCTACAGTAATAGTCTGGAAACTGATGTGCGATTTTATAATTTAGAACCGTTTTGTGCCCCATAACAGGTACCAAACTCATGGACTCTGTTCCTCCAGCGATAATACAGTCGGCCATTCCTGCGTGAATTCTAGCAGCTGCAATATTAATAGCCTCTAAACCACTACCACAATATCGATTGATGATCATTCCAGGAACGTCTTGAGGAAGCGCAAGTAGTGAGATCATTCGACCCATTTGCATTCCTTGTTCAGCTTCAGGAACCGCATTACCAACGATTAGGTCATCTATTCTTTTAGGATCTAGATTTGGTAATGTAGATATAAGATGTTGGATTACGTCTACGGCAAGATCATCTGGGCGATAGAAGCGGAAACCTCCTTTTTTTGCCTTTCCAACTGCTGATCTAAACCCTGCTACTATATATGCATTCATAATGTTTTGATTAATGTTAAATTGGATAAAGTGTAACTTAGTTTCTTAATGGTTTACCTGTTTTTAGCATATGTTGAATACGCTCCAAGGTTTTACGTTCACCAGTAAGAGACAAGAAAGCCTCTCTTTCTAAATCCAGTAAATATTGTTCTGATACCAATGTTGATTGGGATAGGTCACCGCCGTTCATTACATAGGAGATCTTTTCAGCTATTTTAACATCATGATCACTGATGTAATTACCCCTTCTCATACCCATGACACCTGCGGTAAATAAAGCCATTCCAGCCCTGCCTTGTACTTTAATGTCATCACGTTGTTTGGGTTGATTATATCCATTTTCAACCATTTTGAGTACCGCATTTTTTGCATCCGCAATCTGGCGATCTTTATTAATGGAGATTCGATCCTTCTCTGTAAGAATTCTCATGTCAAATGCCTCGTATGCAGATGTAGCTACTTTACCCGTTGCAATATGCATGAACGAGTTTTGCAACGCGTTTAACTCTACATCTCCAGCTTCTATTCTATCGGAAACGCGAAGTGTTAGTTCTTTTGTTCCTCCACCCGCAGGAATTAGTCCAACACCTACCTCTACTAAACCTGTATATGTTTCTGCAGCAGCTTGAATAAGGTCGGTGTGTAGTGTAAGTTCACAACCTCCCGCTAAGGCCATTCCATGAGGTGCAGCAACAGTCGGGATTGATGAATATCTTAATCGCATCATTGTTTTTTGAAATGCAGCAATCATCATATTGATTTCATCGTATTCTTGTTCTATCGCGTACATAAGAAGGAGCGCTAGATTTGCTCCAGCAGAAAAATTAGGAGCTTGGTTACCAATTACAAGACCCTTCCAGTTTTCTTCAGCGATGGAAATAGATTTATTAATGGCAGAAATTACTTCACCCCCTAGGGTATTCATTTTAGTGTGAAACTCTAAATTCAATACTCCGTCTCCAATGTCAAATAATGTAGCGCCAGCGTTCCCCCAAACTTTATTAGTTTTTCGGATGTTATCGAGTATGATAAAAGAGCTACCACCCGGAAGTGCTTTATAACTTTTTGAAGTGACGTCGTAGTATTTTTTGTTTCCGTCTTCTACTACATAGAAAGACTCACATCCAGCATCTAACATGTCGTATACCCACTGATTAGGCGTGTATCCGGCTTCTTCCATTTTATTAATGGACTTTTTTAAGCCTACAGCATCCCAAGTTTCAAATGGTCCCATTTCCCATCCGAAACCAGCGCAGATGGCTTGATCAATTTTGTACAGTTCATCAGCGATTTCAGGAATGCGATTAGTTACGTATTGGAACAAGCCAAAGAAAGAATCTCTATAGAACTCGCCAGCCTCATCTTTTCCTCCTAATAAAATAGGGAAGCGGTCTTTAAGATTTTCGATTGGTTTAGTTTGGCCTAGCGTGGGAAAATTTACTTTTTGTTTGTCGTTATATTCGAACGTCTGAATATCAAGGGTGAGAATTTTACGTTTACCGTTTTCATCTTTAGTCTTTTTATAAAAACCTTGCTTGGTTTTATCTCCCAGCATGTTGTTGTCCAACATTTTTCCAATATAATCTGGAAGTTTGAAAATATCTCTAGCTTCGTCGTTTACTAAGCCAGCATGGAGATTGTTAGCTACTTTCGCTAATGTATCAAGCCCAACTACATCTGAAGTTCGAAAAGTAGCCGACTTTGGTCTCCCAATAACTGGTCCTGTAAGTTTGTCAATTTGGTCTACGTTAAGACCAAGTTTTTGCATTGATTCTACAACTTTTAGAATGGCATAAATTCCAACGCGATTAGCAATAAATGCTGGTGTATCTTTACAAAGTACTGTTCTTTTACCCAAATTCTTGTCTCCATACTCCATAAGGAAATCAACAACTTCTGTTTTAGTTTTTGGGGTAGGGATGACCTCTAACAGTTTAAGGTATCTAGGAGGGTTAAAGAAATGTACTCCACAGAAATGCTGTTGAAAATCTTCACTTCTTCCATCAAGCATAAGATGAATTGGAATTCCAGAGGTGTTGGAAGCTATAATCGTTCCTTCCTTTCTATGCCTTTCAACCTTTTCGAAAAGGGATTTCTTGATATCCAGGTTTTCTATAACTGCTTCGAGGATTAAATCAGCGTCTTTGATCAGATCCAGGTTGTCGTCGAAGTTACCTACTGTAATTCGATCTTTAAAACTTTTATGATATAAGGAAGCGGGTTTAGACTTTAGGGTGGCTTTAAAAGCGTCATTAACAATTCTATTTCTAACGACTTTATCTTCAATGGTAAGACCTTTTGACTTTTCGGCTTCGTTAAGTTCAAAAGGGATAATGTCTAAAAGGATTGTTTCAATTCCGATATTTGCGAAATGACAAGCGATGCGGGAACCCATTATTCCTGATCCTAAGATTGCAACTTTCTTTATTCTTCTAATCATAACAGATTATTGTTTATTCTTGATTCGACTGATATTCGAGCTCAATACTGTTTTTAAGCTCTTCGTTGTATATTTTATTAGATTTAATTAGTTCATTGATTTTATCTGAAACCTTGAAAAAGCTTTCCAAATCATCAGTTGGAATTTCGTCCATTACTACGTTGTGAAAGTGTTTAATGTAACGTACCGCTACGCTTCGTTGAGCAAGTCCTTCTGGAGTAAGTGAGACGGTAACTTCTCTTTTATCACTCGTAAGTTTTTCTCGTTTAATAAGTCCTTTGTTTTCTAAACTTTTAAGTACTCTTGTAATACTTCGGGGCTCGAGGCCTATTTCAGGAGCTATTTTGGTAGAAGAGGTCCCATTTTTCTTATCAATATTGATCAGTACCAAGACGGCCGTAACAGTAAGGTCATATTGGGCTGTAATTGGAGTGTACATTCTGGCGATTGCAAGCCAGGTTGAGCGATAATAATAGTCTATAGTTTTACGATCCATAGGTGTTCTAAATTGCGAATTACAAATATATAATAAAAATGGTATGCATGCATACTATAACGTTAGATTTTTGCAAAAGTTTCATTTTCAAGTGAATTTTATTATTGCAGTCTAAGAAAATTGAAGGTTAATGTTCTTTTGTACGATGATTTCTACGATCCCTACCATACTGCTCTTCGTTGAATTCATAATGCCAGTTTCGAGCATCATTAAGTGAGCGACTTCTTCGGATTTGGTCGTTGGGGAAATACTGACCCATAGTTATCATGCCTACTTTAATGACGTAATCTTCAGCATTTACAACTACTTCTACTTCCTCTATATTTGTAGAACCATCACTTTTGAGAGCTATTACCAAATCCTTGATACTTTGAACATGCTTAGAATGATCTTCACTGAAATCGTTCTTAACTTTAAGGGTTTTATATCCAAGGTGTCCAAATTGAATGGTGAACTTATTTTGTTCAAATTGTTCACGATTCAGTTTAATTCTAAATTTTCCATTGAAGTCCGAAGTGGATCCACTTAGGTATGTGGAATCTTCAAAAATGGAGATTGAAGCGTAGGGAATTGCCTCACCGCTTTCATGATCTATTACGATACCAGCTATTTCGAATTTCTCGGATTGAATATCCGTTTTATTTTCTTTGGCAGACTTTGCATTTTGTACATTTTGAGCTTTTAGTCCAAAAGGGATTGTTAGGCCCATAATGCCAAATAAAAAAGCAACTGGTCTCATGTACCAATTTGTGGAATTATGTTTTTTTGAGGTTATAGGGGAGTAATAACGTTGGAGTTGATTCGAATTAAATCTTCCACAAGATCCTGAGCTATTAAAATTTTGACTTAGTTGTTCAATAAGTTGCTCATCGGTCATTTTTGAAAAATCAAGGACTTCTTTTGAGCATGCTTTACAAAAAGCACCTTTTTGAGTTTCCGTCATTTGGTTCCAGTCTTCATGACATGGATTAGGAATGTTGAGTTTGAATTGTTTCACGTTAATATAACGAAACAAGTGCCATGCTAGGTTGCCTGTAATTGTTAAAGAAGACAAAAAAGCCCTAACTTTTATAGTCAGGGCTTTCTCAAAGTGAATTTTTTAAGGATTAGTCCAAGCCAATACCATAGTAAACCTCACCTAACCAAATACACTGTACGTTAGATTGGTTAGAAGGAGTTAAAGAAGCATTTACAACGATAACGTCACCTTCTTTAGCTTTGATAGATTTAGTTCCATTTTCCAAATCAACTGTTCCTCTGTTTTTACCGTTTAATGTAACAGAACCAACAGCATCAGTATTTGGGCATAAAGACGAACTTAAACCAGAGATACAAATGTTAGCATTTGGTCCTGGGCTAGCAGCTACGTCAGCGGCAGTTACTGTGTAAGTAATAGAACTTGTTCCTGCACATGCACCAACACAGTTTTGAGCCAATTCACCACCACATTGTGCGTTTGTCACACCTAACATAGTAGCAGAAGCAATCAGAGTTAATAATAATTTTTTCATGATTTTTTTAATTTAGTTTAGTTATAAAAAAATATATAATTGTTTACACAAAAGTAGCGGTTTTTCACTTATACTTTGACAAAAAAAAGGTATAAATTGAATTAGTCCTTTATGTGTCTTTATGGGGGCTTTTATGGTCCTTTCACAAGAACAATTTGTACTATTTTATGGCTTTAGGTAGAAAATACAAATAACTATTGTATTTAACGTATTTAAATGGAATATAGTTACTATCTTTGGCCACCTAAATTGAATTGAATAGCTATGACTGTTTTTTGGATAATAATGTTGTTTTTCTGGGGGCACTGGTACTTATCATTGTTTACCCAATCTGTCTTTTATCACAGATACTCTGCACATAAAATGTTTACTATGTCGAAGTTCTGGGAGAAGGTTTTTTACACGATGTCTTGGGCCTTTCAGGGGTCATCTTTTTTGAGTCCATATGCTTATGGAATTATGCATAGAATGCATCATGCATTTCCTGATACTGAAAAGGATGTGCACTCACCAAAATTTTCAAAAAACCTGTTTGATATGATGTGGAAAACTAAGATTATCTACAATAATATTTTATACAATAAGGTTGAGATTGAAGAGCGTTGGTTAGGACAGTTGCCATACTGGCGTTTTATGGAACGTGTAGGAGACAATTGGTTTAATCGTCTTGCTTGGGGGATTTTTTATTCAGTGTTCTACATTTACTTTATATCTATATCAGGTGATAATTCTTGGTGGTTTTTGTATTTGTTGTTGCCTATTCATTATGTAATGGGACCATTTCACGGAGTTATTATAAACTGGTTTGCACACATTTATGGTTATGTTAACTTTAAGGTTAGAGATACTTCTAAGAACTTCTTACCGGTTGATTTTTTAATGTGGGGAGAAAGCTATCACAATAACCATCACAGAAGAGGTAATAGTCCAAACTTTGGTGTAAGATGGTGGGAAATTGATCCAGCTTGGATTGTAATTAAGATTTTATCGTTTTTAAGAATTATTAAATTGAATAGGGCGGTTATTGATAAGGATAAAGATATAGTGCCTGATGCTTGGTAAGCATTGATCAAGATATAAGAATTTTCAAGAAGCCCTGACGTTAAATGTCAGGGCTTTTTCTTTGGAAAAAAGTCAACATGGGGATGTTGTAGTAGTGGATCAAGCGGAAAACGTGGTGAAATAATATTTATATGCTTTTTTATTTATTAGAGCTGAAACTCCAAAAATGCGAAATTCAAAAATTGGAAATCTGAAAAGCACATTCTAATGATTATTAGGGTCGTTTTCAGATTTTAGATTTCAATTTTCTTATTTGCAATTAAATTATGTAAGAAATGAATTCCCCAGATATTCGGATCGATCCACAGTAGTTTAAAGAATAGTGTGTTTTTCAAAATTGTAGCGAGTTAAAGATCGCATAATGGCTCATTTATTTCTAGCAGACCGATTCCAAAGATACACTTAGAAACAAGTTTTGATGAACTTAGAAAGGTAGTTTTAACTAAGAAAGAAAAGGTCAGGCGCTCTAGAAGTGATAAGATTTACGAGAGAAACTTTCCTTATACACCGGAAATAATAAAGACCAGAGTAATTAAAAGTATTGAGGATTTTAGCCTCATTATTGGAATAATACTAGTGTTGAATTATGTTCTTAAATGAGTAAAGGGACTTATTTGATATACCCTCTCATTATTCCACGATTTGACCTGCGCAAGAAATCTAAGATAATATCCCGTTCGTCAGTTGGGTTCATCTCAATTTCAATTTTATCTACAGCCTTGCTGTTATTCAATCCACGTAAATAAAGAATTCGATAGATATCCTGAATCTCATTAATTTTTTCAGAAGTATACCCTCTTCTGCGAAGACCAATTGAATTGATTCCGATATAGCTCAAAGGATCACGACCTGCCTTGGTGAAGGGAGGAACATCTTTACGTACAAGAGACCCACCTGAAATCATTGTGTGCGCTCCAATTTTCACAAACTGATGCACTGCACTTGTTCCACCAATAATAGCATGATCTCCAATTTCGATATGCCCTGCTAGCTGTACAGCATTAACACAAATAACGTGATCTCCTAAAATACAATCGTGACCAATGTGTACGTATGACATGATCAAACAATTCTTTCCAATTTTAGTAGTATAACGGTCTTTTGTACCTCTACTCACTGTAGCACATTCTCGAATAATAGTATTATCTCCAATTTCTGCCGTTGTCTCTTCACCTTCAAATTTTAGATCTTGAGGAGTTGAAGATATTACAGCACCAGGGAAAATTTTACAATTTTTACCAATACGGGCACCTTCAAGTATAGTAACATTAGAACCAATCCAGGTACCTTCTTCGATGATTACATTTTTTGCAATAGTAGTAAAGGGTTCTATTACTACATTTTGTGCAATTTTTGCTTGAGGGTGTACGTATGCAAGTGGTTGATTCATAACTCGAGTTGTTTGATGCGTAAAGTTTTTTTTAAGCTCTCACTTCTCTGACGATTAAAAAGCCTAAAAGGTTGAAGTTTATGATTTTTTAACTATGCTAGCTGATAATTCTCCCTCCATTACTAGCTTTCCATTAACGTAAGCCTTACCTGACATTTTCGCTATACCACGCTTAATTGGAGAAATTAATTTACTAACAAAGATTATCGTGTCCCCAGGTAAAACCATTTTCTTGAAACGACACTTATCTATTCCGAGGAAATATGTCCAGTAGTTTTCAGGATCTGGAACTGTGTTCAAGACTAATAAGCCTCCTGTTTGTGCCATTGCTTCTACCTGCAATACACCTGGCATTACTGGGTTTCCAGGGAAGTGACCTTGGAAGAACGGTTCATTCATTGTCACATTCTTTACACCTACAACTGTAGTTTGATCGATGTGTATGATCTTGTCAACTAATTGAAAAGGGTATCTATGTGGTAATGTTTTCGTGATTTTATTAATATCCAACACAGCAGGCATAGCTGGATCAAAACTAATTTGATTCTTTTTTCTATGTGCCAACCATGCCTTACGCAACATTCTAGCGAATTCAACATTGGAGGCATGACCTGGTCGAGCTGCAAGAATTTGAGCTTTTAACGGTCTTCCTACCAAAGCTAAATCTCCAACGATATCAAGTAACTTGTGTCTTGCAGGCTCATTAGTGTGTCTTAGCTCAACGTTATTAAGAATCCCTTCTTTTTGAACCTGAACTTTAGGTTTACCTAATAATTCAGATAAATGCGTGAGTTCGCTATCATCAACAATTCGGTCTACAACAACAATAGCGTTGTCTAAATTACCTCCTTTGATTAAGTCTTGTTTGTAAAGAGCTTCTAACTCGTGCAGAAAACAAAAAGTTCTACAGTTTGCAAAATGTTCTTTGAAATCATCCAATGAATTTAAAGTGGCATGTTGGCTTCCAAGAACTGGTGAGTTGTAGTCTACCATCGCAGTGATACGGTAGTCATTTAAAGGCAATGCAGCTAATTCAACATTTTTTTCTTCGTCCTTATAGAAAATCCCTTCAGGAATTTCAAAGTATTCGCGAATACCATCTTGCTCAGTGGTTCCCACAGATTCAAGTGTATTCATGAATTCGATAGAAGAACCGTCCATGATTGGAGGTTCAGGGCCAGTAAGCTCAATAATAATATTGTCGATTCTTGAAGCAACTACAGCTGCTAGAACATGCTCTACGGTATATACACGAGCTCCGTTTTGCTCTAGAGTAGTACCTCTACTAACATCAACAACATAGTCGACTAATGCATCAATAGTTGGTTGTTCATCTAAATCAGTTCTTTTGAACTTTATACCATGATCAACAGGAGCAGGTTTGAAAGTAAGAGTTGAACTCTCCCCAGTGTGTAAACCGATCCCTTCAAGAGATACCTCTTCTGTTATTGTGTGTTGTTTTTCTATCATAACTACCAATTATTCAGCGGCTGGCAAATTTAAGATTTTTTCTCTAAGTTCTTGTATTTGTTTATTCAATTCCGGCAGTTTACGGAATATGATTTGTGATTTAAGATTGTCTTTATACCCAAATGCTGGTGATCCTTGAATAAAACTTCCTTCTTGTTTAATGGACTTACTAACTCCAGATTGGGCACCAACTGTAGTACCATTAGCGATGGAAATATGTCCCACGATTCCGACTTGACCAGCTATTATACATTTGTCTCCAATTTTTGAAGAACCAGAAATTCCAGATTGAGCGGCTATTCCAGTATTCTCCCCAATTTCAACATTATGGGCAATTTGAACAAGGTTATCGATTTTAGTGCCTTTTTTAATTAAAGTAGATCCCATTGTTGCACAATCTATTGTAGTGTTGGCACCTACCTCAACAAAATCTTCAAGCATAACATTTCCTAATTGTGGAACAGCTTGAAAACTCCCATCTTCTTGAGGAGCAAATCCAAAACCATGACTTCCTACAACGGCTCCAGCTTGCAAAACACAGTGTTTACCCAAAACACACTTTTCATAAATTTTGGCACCAGCATAAATCACACTGTTGTCACCAATTTCACAATGATCACCAATATAGGCATGTGGGTAAATTTGCACGTTGTTGCCAATCTTACAATTTGCCCCAACATAAGAAAAAGCTCCTAAATAAACATCTTCTCCCCAACTACTATCATTACCTTGAAACGAAGGTTGTTCGATGCCAGTTTTTGCTACTTTAGTAAGTTGTTCGTAGAACTTTAGAATACTTGAGAAAGCCAAATACGGATCTTCTACTCGAATCAAAGTTGCTTTAATATCTTGCTTTGGTTCAAACTCATTACTGACAATAATTGCAGTAGCTTCACTTTCGTAAACGTATTTTTCGTACTTAGGATTAGAAAGGAAGCATAAGTCGCCAGCTATAGCGGACTCTATTTTGCCAATGTTATTTACATTTCCTTCTGAGTTACCTTCTATGGTACCCTGCAGCATTTCGGCTATTTGTTTGATAGGAAACTCCATGTTAGACTAATTGTTTTTCATGTTGAACTGACCTTTGCGAGGGTAACAAACAAAACTTTTTGTTACCGTTTTGGTCATAGCTGTAATATTAGGTAAATCAGTTGCCGTAGCAACATCCACCACTTTTCCATTCTTTTTGAGAATGTTGATATTGTTTTCTTTTGGTAAGTAAGCGTTGTTAGATAATGAGCTTTTGATTACCAGATAATCTAATTCATTCTGATTTGCTCCAAACTCTTCCTTAACCTGAGATCTGATTTCTTTTAATCGAGTTTTGGAAAGTTGGCTATTCGTAACTTCAATTTTGAAAAGTTTCCGATCCATAATGCCTTCGCTTAAGGTGGCCAGCGCGGTATCAGAAGAGTGCTTCCAAGTTTTCATTGCGCTCCAGATGTCATTATCATCAAGTTTGATAAACGAATCTAGAAGTTCTCGTTCGTTTTCAAATCTGTTTTTATTGATGTCCTGCTTAAGAAAAATCTCTAAAAATTCAGGAACGTAGATATCATATCCTGTTTGGTAAAGTTCTTTCATTCGTTGGATGCAACGAAGGAGCATGAATTCGGCACTTATCACTGTTTTGTGAAGATAGACTTGCCAATACATAAGTCTACGAGCATTAAGGAAGTTTTCAATACTATAAACTCCTTTTTCTTCAACTACAAGTTTATCGTCTACTAGTGTAAGCATCTTAAGTATTCGGTCAAAACTTACTTGCCCTTCTGTTACTCCAGTGAAATAACTATCACGGTTCAAATAGTCTAGTCGATCTACGTCAAGTTGTCCAGAAACTAGTTGATGAAAGAATTTCCTCTGATAGGTGTCGGAGAAAATTTTAATTGTCAAATCTAATGCTCCACCAAACTCTTCGTTGAGTCTATTCATTATGATTAATGAAATGTCTTCGTGAGTTACATTAGTGAGTAAACCAAATTCTAATGCATGTGAGAAAGGTCCGTGTCCTATATCATGAAGTAAAATAGCGGCAAGCGAAGCTTCATATTCTTCATCGGAAATTGGATGACCTTTTTCGCGAAGCGTATTAAGAGCAATACTCATAAGGTGAGTGGCTCCAATAGCATGATGAAATCGGGTATGATTAGCTCCAGGATATACTAAATCCGTAAGCCCCAGTTGCTTAATTCGCCGTAGTCGTTGATAATAAGGGTGGTCTATGATTTTAAATACCAGTTCAGAAGGAAAGGTTATAAATCCATAAACAGGATCATTAATGATTTTACTTTTTTTCAATGCTGGTATCTTCCTTATCGAACTTTAAATTAGCCGCAAAGATATAATATTTTACCATGTCTTTTAAGATAGTAAGCTTTTATTAGTGGATGCATAAGAATGCTTACAATAAATAGAATTAGTACGCGTTAATTGAATTATTTTAACAAAATTGCGATTCCTTAAAATGGGAGTTTCTTTAACCCAATTACACTAATTATTTAAATGCAAAAACACGAAATACTTTGGGCAGACGATGAAATAGACTTGTTGAAGCCGCATATCTTGTTTCTTGAAGAGAAAGGCTATTCGATCACAACTGCAGTTAGTGGTTTGGATGCTGTTGAAATGATGCAACAAAGACATTTTGATATTGTGTTTCTGGATGAGAATATGCCTGGAATTACAGGATTAGAGGCGTTGGTGCAGATTAAGGAGCTTTCTCCAACGACTCCAGTGGTAATGATTACCAAAAGCGAAGAGGAGCATATAATGGAAGAAGCTATTGGTTCTAAAATTGATGATTATTTAATTAAACCTCTGAATTCCAATCAGATTTTAATGTCTGTTAAAAAGATTCTTGATCAGCGTAAGTTTGTTACTGAGAAGACAAACCTAAGTTACCAACAAGAATTTCGAAATATTGGAATGGCGTTTCAGGAAGACTTAGATGAGGTCGAATGGGCTGATATGTATAGAAAATTGGTGTATTGGGAATTGGAGATAGATAAGACGCTAAATAAAAGCATGTCCGAAATTCTTACTATGCAAAAGTCTGAAGCGAATAGTGAGTTTGCTAAATTTATAGCTGAGAACTACATCTCATGGTTGAATGAAGAAGAGGAATACGCACCAACTATGAGTCATAAATTGATGGAGCGATATGTGTTGCCTCATTTGAAATCTGAAGACCCAGTATTCTTTATCGTGATTGATAACTTTAGGTATGATCAATGGAAAACGGTAGAACCTTTAGTAGCTCAATATTTTAAAATAGATGAGGAGGAACTTTATTACTCAATTTTACCGACAGCTACAGGATATGCTCGTAATGCAATTTTCTCTGGTCTAATGCCTTCAGAAATGAAGAAGAAATACCCGTATTTATGGGTTGAGGATAATGACGAGGAAGGAATGAACTTGAAGGAAGAGGAATTTCTTAATGAACAATTGAAAAGAAGAAACCTCAATGTTTCGACATCTTATCACAAAGTTGTCACACACGAGCAAGGAAAAACCGTGGTTAATAATCTAAAACCAATGTTGTCTAATGACCTGAATGTGATGGTGTTTAACTTTGTAGATATGTTATCACACGCAAGAACCGATAGTAAGATGATTAAGGAACTTGCAGCAGATGAATCTGCATACCGGTCACTTACCAAAACTTGGTTTGAGCATTCTACACTCAATGATGTTTTGAAGTTTTTGGCGGATCAAAAATGTAAAGTGGTAATTTCTACTGATCACGGAACGGTAAGGGTAAAACGAGCACATAAAATAGTAGGGGATAAGAATGTAAATACCAACTTAAGATATAAGCATGGTAAGAACCTGAATTACGATAAAGGTAATTTGTTTGAGATTCCTGATCCAGATAAAGCGTTTCTCCCAAAGCAGAATATTTCGAGTCGATTTGTATTTACAACGAATGACTCGTTTTTCGCATACCCTAATAATTACAATCATTACGTGAAGTACTATAACGATACGTTCCAACATGGAGGAGTTTCATTAGAGGAAGTATTGGTGCCGATAATTACACTTTCGAACAGATAGGAAGTGCTTATAGTCTTGGATTAATATTGAAAATTGGCAAGAAATTTGCCTAGTGATTAATTGTACTTTAATGTTAAAAATTATGATTAATCGAATCTTATCCATCGCCATTCTTTCTAGTTTTGTTTTTGTATTTGCCTCATGTGATTTTCAGTCTGAAGATATTGATGACCGTGATTTGTATGTGGGTACCTATAAAATTGATGAATACTCATCGTTATTGAATGAATCATCGTTTAAAGTTGAATTAGATAAGCACGGTAATCGTGATAAAATGGTGATTCGTAATTTTTACGATACTGATTTAGAGGTGCAGGCAGATTTAGCAGGAAGAAAATTACAAATTGACTACCAAAGAGTAGGGGATTATTATTTTGAGGGCGTTGGTCAATTAACTGATAGTACCGTACGACTTACATTTGATGTTTACAATGCACAGGGAAGCAGCGTACTCCTTGCCGATTCAAGTTATAGACCTGCAGTTTATGATGTGGTAGATTCGTGGGGAGTCCGTGAGTAATTGTATTAAGGAGCAACCAACCTCATCATTTCAGCACACATTATAGCTCCGTAAGTACCAAGAGCATATCCAAGTACCGCAAGTAAAACTCCTACTGGCGCTAAACTAGGGTGAAATGCTGAAGCTACTACAGGAGCACTTGCTGCTCCTCCTACATTTGCTTTACTTCCTACTGCTAAGAAGAAAAACGGAGCGCGAATAATTTTAGCTACAAGAAAGAGTAATCCTACATGGAATGCCATCCAAATCAATCCTACAAAGATTAATAGAGGGTTTTCTTTAATTTGAAGAATATCCATTTTCAATCCAATGATAGCTACTAGAATATAAATGAAAACACCTCCAATTTTGGAGGCTCCAGCACCCTCTAACGAACGAGCTTTTGTGAAAGATAATCCTAGACCAACGGTTGTAGCTAGAACTACTATCCAGAAGAATCCGCTAGTTAAAACCGTATCGGCAAGTAGCTCGTTATTTGCAACTAGCTTTGGAATATATTCACCTCCTAGATGAGCTAGACCAACTGCGCCAAAGGCAACCGAAATTATTAATATCAAATCTGGTAATGTTGCCACTTTTTGTACCGAAGCCTGATAATTTTCCATAGTGCTTTTTAAACGGTCAATTGCAGACGTATCTGCCTTTAACCATCGGTCAATTGCTTCAGTTTTTCCTGCTCCATACAGTAAAAATGCCATCCAGATATTGGCAACCACAATGTCAACTAGAATCATACCTGCGTACTTTTCTTGATTGAATTGATACATTTCCAACATTGCAGTTTGGTTTGCACCACCTCCAATCCAACTACCCGCTAAGGTTGATAACCCTCTCCAAACGGCATCAAAATCTGCTCCTCCCACAGTTTCAGGACTAATCAACGCCATTATTGCAACAGCGATTGGTCCACCCAGAACAATTCCAATGGTAGCAGTGAAGAACATAGCTAACGCTTTAGGACCAAGTCTGATAATTCCTTTCATATCTGTACTTAAGGTCATCAAGACCAAACTTGCTGGAAGGAAAAAGTTTTTGGCCACTTTCCATAGCTGTGAAACCATGTCCTTGTCAACGAAGTTAAGTGTACGAAAAAGGGCAGGTATCATATAGCAAAGCAAAAGTGCTGGTATGATTTTATAAAAAACCTGCCATACTTTATTCTTACTGTTTGAAGTATAAAAGACTAAACCTAGTGCTAATGCTAAAAGTCCAAAAACAACGGCGTTATTCTCAATAAGTGGTTCAACTACTTCCTTTTCCATACAAAAGTGACCTAGTGGTCGAATTAGAATTGGGTTATAAGGCCAGCAATTTAGCCAATTTTTCCATATACATGGTGCGTTTAATAAACATACCTTTCAAATGTTCTCCACCAATGTCCCAAAGTTCTTTTTGTTCAGCACCGCTATTATTGTAAAGAGTTGTTGAGGCACTGTAAGGGATGAACTTATCTTGTTTACTAGCCATGATTAATGTAGGAGTTGTGACGTTTTTTATGGCAATAGATCCTGGTAAATAGTCTTTGGCAAGGAAAGTAAATGGTTTTTGAATTCCCTGAGCGTTAAGTTTAACATGTTCTTTAGGACTGGAGTAAGTTTCTTCCAGAACTAGTACGTCGATCTTCGATTGGTTTGCACTTGCTAGATTTATTGCAGTATGGCCACCTGTTGAGATGCCATGGACTACAATTCGAGTTCCTTGAACCTCCTCCAATTTTAAAAAATGCTCGAACGCCATTTGAGCGTCTTCTATATTTTTTTTGTGTGAAGGACTTCCATCAGATTCACCAAACCCCTGAAAGTCCAAAACGTAGAAATTGTAAGCTTCACTTGTATACATAGGTGACGTTTTGAGCCAAGAAGCAACGGAGCCCTTTTCACCGTGGAGGATAAACACACTTGCAACAGGTTTCTGATACCGATTTTTGACAAACGCTGTGTGGATCGTTTTCTTTTTGGAGTTTGTCAATTCAAACTCATACATTTTTTCGTCCTCCTGCACTTTAGGTTCTAATATTTTCTCGAACCTAGTATCATAGAATAAGTTCTTAAAAGTACAACCAGCCAATGTTACAGAAATTAAAATCAGAACGGTTATTATTTTTAACAATTGATGCATATCGCAATTTAAGGATTTTTAGATTATTTCTAACTTCTAAGAAATCTTTTACAAAACGCTTTAAAATGTCAGATTATACCAATAAATGCTCCATGATTCTATTGGGATACCTCGTTTCAATGTTATGGACTGTTTCGTACCATTTTTGTATTCTTTAAAAACCAGTTCTCCTAAACCTTCTACAGATTCATATAAAACTTTCATCAGGTATACTTCACCTTGCTTATTTCTGCCTACCTGAATAGATGCACCTCCACCATTGTTCCAAGTTCTTCTGACGAGATCATAAATCTCTCTTCTCAGTTTTGGATTGATGTATTTGCTTTCGATAAAATTGCTATTGTCAGAGTAACTTTCAAAATACTCAATTTCCTCACCATTGTAGTAACTTATGCCTTTTTCGAGAATTCCTAAAGAAGAGTAAAACTCCCTATAAATGATGGCTCCATTGTAGTTATAACCAACCCATTCACCAGAATGGAACCCTTTATTAAATGTGCCCTCTGATTTTAGATCACCAGAAGCCCAATAATACTTTACGGGACCATGAGCCTGTCCCGCTTCAATTTTGTATTCTGTTTTAAGTCTGCCATTTTCGTAAAATTCTTTTATAAACCCTGTACCATTCGACACAGTTACTACGCCAGATTTGTTTTTATGGTATTTCGTAACCATCCTGCCATCGCTGATGTATCGTCCTTCTTCTTGTACACTATTTGAGTCGTCGTCTAGCCAGTTTGTATAAGGACCAGTTGGTCCTTCAGGACTCAAAAAATATTGAGCCTTTTTAGCTCCGGAGGGGTAATAATCAATTACTAGCCTGGTAACACTATCTTCGGTATAAGCCATAATCGAATGTGGTATATGGTTCATGTAGAAGCCTCGAATCTGTTTGTATTTTTGTCCAAGATTAGTTGGATTCATAAGATAGTAATAAGCATTTTCAGGTTCACAGATTTCACCAAGCTCATCATAATATACTTTGAAGTATCCAGAATCGGCAGGAGGAGCAGGACCAGGTGTGCGACCAGAGAAAATTTGTCCACAAATATTATTGGAGTAAATAAGACAAATTAAAATTCCTGAAAAAACTCTATGCCAACCTTTCCATGTAGTCATGTCTTCTCCTTCTTGTCAATGAATAGTGCTATTTAAGGTCTGATAAAAAACCAAAATAAATTATTTATTAATCTTAAACACTATGGGAACACTAAATTGTTGTTTTACCGGCTGTCCACGCCGAAAAGCTGGAATCCATTTGCCATAAGATTTAATGGCTTTCATACCGACTTCATCGCATCCACCACCAATTCCTTTCAGAACCTTGATATTTTGAGGTTTTCCTTTTTTATCGATATAGAAATTGATGAATACCGTACCTTGAATCTGTTCTCTTTTTGCTTTAAGAGGATATTTTCTTCCACAATATGAGGCTAGATGGGTTCTAAAATGATTCATGCTATATTCAGGGTAAGCTGGAGTTTCTAGTTTTTTATAACTACGTTCTTTGCCATTTCTCCATGATTTACCATCAATTAAGTTTCCAGTTTCGTCATATTTTTCCTGGTAATATTTTGTGCCGCTTTTATAATACCCAACCCAGTTTCCTATTTTTTTTCCGGAACGGTATTGACCTAATAAACTTAAGTTTCCATCATCAAAGAAAGATTCATGTTTTCCGTCTAAAAGTTTGTCTTTAAAAAAACTTAAGGATCGTACGACTCCACTATCGTAGTAATGTTCAAGAAGTCCATTTCCATCCGTTAAAATTTGTTTGCCACTTCTGTTATAAGCTTCTTCAACCATCCAAACACTATCTGCAATGTAACTGCCTTTTTCTAAAATACTAGAATTTTGGTCATTATGCCACTTTGTATAAGCTCCTTGTTTCGTATCATTGACGTAAGGAATGGAACTTTTCTTTTGACCATTTGAGTAAAACTCTAATGCTGTCCCGTCTTTTTTACCTTTTATATGAGGAATACTTCTTTTTATAGCATTATTGGAGATGTAATATTCTTTTATGTCGCCAGAGAATTCTGAAAGCTCCTTAGGGAGTTTGGTGTAGCTATATGCTTGGGAAGAATCGCAATAGCTACCATAGATATTGCGGTAATAAGTTCTGAAAGAATCAGAATTGGATTGAGCTAGACTTGCATAACAAAAAAACAGACACAAGACGTAGCATATTAATTTTTTGAAGATCATTTAATTTAATCTAAAGCAGTTCTCAAATATTGATTAAGCGGTAAGATACCTTTAAGGCCTAACATACAACGTTCGTAAAGGTCTTCGGAATGCAAATCTTTATCATCGATTCTATGAAAAACTATGAACCCCTTATAGCGCAAAAGGTCAATGTTTTCATGATCTTTTGGATATCCCTTCGGTGCTGTTTTTAATTGTTCTCCATCTAAAGAACCGTAAAGCTTTTTGAATTCTTTATCGTTAATTATATCAATAAGAGGAGAGGGGTTGTAGTCAATTTCCTGCCTTACTTTAGCTAAATCTTTAGACTCTGGTTTATACATGCCTCCCGCAACAAAAGTATCGCCTGGAGCAATATGGAAATAATATCCTGGATACATCGATTTTCTTCCGCCTCGACTCATATTAGCCCCAAAGTTGGTTTTGTACGGATCTTTGTTTTTAGAAAATCTCGTATCCCTATTGATTCTGAACATACAATCTTTAGGGGTAAGATCAGCTGCCCAAGAATCGAATTCGGCTATTCCATTAAGTAAACGCTGGGTGAATTGAATAAAATCTTCTTTGGCCAGATCATATTCCTTTTTGTTGGCCTTGAACCAATCACGATCGTTATTCTTTTTTAAGTCTTTTAAGAATTTTAAGGTGTTCTTCTGTATCATGTTAAATTCGTAAGTCTACGAATCTACATAATTTGATTTAGTTATCGAAGTTATTGGAATAATCCTTTTTTAACTCTTGAATAGAACCTTCTACCTTTTTCTTTAGATTAGCTTTATAGGAAGCAATATTCTCACTTATCTGAGAATCAAAAGCACCAATCATTTGAGCTGCTAGAATACCAGCGTTTTTTGCACCATCCAAAGCTACCGTTGCAACAGGTACTCCACCAGGCATTTGTAATATAGAAAGAACAGAATCCCATCCGTCTATGGAGTTAGAAGATTTTACAGGAACACCTATTACAGGTAATGTTGTTAGACTTGCAACCATTCCTGGTAAATGCGCTGCTCCCCCTGCACCTGCGATTATAACTTTTAAACCTCGACTATGAGCAGATTGAGCGTAGTCAAACATTCTTTCCGGAGTTCGATGGGCCGATACTACAGTCAATTCAAAGTCAACATTTAGCTCTTTAAGAACATCGGCAGCGTCTTGCATGATTCGCATGTCCGATTGACTTCCCATTATGATTCCTACTTGTGGCATTTGTATGATGTTTGGTTTATTTTTTTATTAGGTGATCTTTAGGCAATTACTTTCAATGAATTCTGAACAAACTTAACTTTGTCATGTAGTTTTTCCTGATCTCTATCCAGAATAATTACATGCCCCATTTTTCTAAAAGGACGCGTTACTTTTTTGCCGTACATATGTACATAAACTCCTTCTTTAGTAAGAGTATCTTCAATTCCTACGATTTTTGCATCTCCAGAATGTCCATCTTCTCCTAATACATTAACCATTGCTGAAGGTATAATGGTTTCTGTATCTCCAAGTGGTAGGTTAAGAATCGCTCTTAAATGTTGTGCATACTGGCTGGTCCAATTTCCTTCTATAGTTTGGTGTCCACTATTATGTGGTCTTGGAGCAACTTCGTTAACTAGAACTTCGCCATCTTTTGTTACAAACATTTCAACGGCCAGAATTCCAACTAAGTCAAACTTTTCAGCAAGCTTAATTGCGATATCATCGGCTTTTTTAGAAATATCACTAGTAATGTTAGCAGGAGAGAACAGGTATTCTACTAAGTTTCTTACTGGATGAAAAACCATTTCTACAGCTGGAAAAGTTTTGATTTGGCCTTGTTCATTACGTGAAACGATAACGGCAATTTCTTTTTCAAAATCAACTTTGTCTTCTAACAAGGAAGGTTGTTCAAATGAATCCGTTAAATCATCTGCAGTTTTAAGAATATTTACTCCAGCTCCGTCATAACCTCCTTTACGAAGTTTATGAACTATGGGGAAGTTTATTTCGTCTGCTTTTGATTTTATTTCATCCAAGTTGTTGTACAACTTAAAAGGAGCTGTAGGAATACCATTGTCAAGGAAGAATTGCTTTTGAAGGCCTTTATCCTGAACTGTACGTAAAATACTAGCTGAAGGGAATACCTTTTTTCCCATTTTCTCTAATTCGTCGAGTGCATCTACATTTATATGCTCAATCTCAAACGTTATAACATCACAGTTTTTGCCGAAGTTTAATACAGAGTGTTTATCAAGTAAACTTCCTACAAAGAAATTGTCGATTAGACTACGGCATGGTGCATTCGGATCTCCATCCATTACGGCCATATTCACGTTGATGTCAATTCCAGATTGGATTAGCATTCGTCCAAGTTGTCCTCCACCAATAATTCCGAGTGTAAAATCCTTGTCGTAGAAAGCTTTCATAGTTATTTCGTAAGTACCAGACTAAAGTAAGTTATTGTGGTGCAAAGATAATGGTACTTACAAAATATGTAAGGGATAAAACGGATTTTGATTTAGTCTAACTATAAGACTCTAATTTAAACTTGTCTTGCGCGTTCAAATTCGGTTTTATAATACTTCATCGGAACCCAGAGCATTCCAAAGCACTCTCCTTCTTCTTTACCTAAATGCTTATGATGAATTTTATGTGCTCTTCGAATGGCTTTCAAGTAGGGGTTATTAGTATTTCGAAGTACTTTTATTCTTTGGTGTATAAAAAGATCATGTATGAAGAAGTAAGTTGCCCCATATATTGAAATTCCAATTCCAACTCCTAACGCGATCGGCCAGTTATATAATGATGCCGAAACATACGCAGTCATAGACATGGTTGCAAACAATACAAAGAACCAGTCATTTCGTTCAAAGAATCCATCATGCTTGTCTGTTACGTGGTGATCTTCGTGTAAAAACCAAAACCAACCATGCATCACATATTTGTGTGTAAACCAAGCTACGCCTTCCATGGCTAAAAATGTTAATATGATGGATGATGTAAGTATCATACGTCTTTAAGAAGCGATTTTTTTAGTTTCTAAAACGTCTTTCAACTTTTCATGCAGCATTCTAAACCATGGTGTAAATTGATCCCCGTTTGTTGACATTTGGTGACTTAGCTCTTCCGAACTCACATATTTAAATTGATCAACCTCTTCAAGATTTAATACTGGGATATCATTACTGTATCCGATAAATACATGATCTAATTCATGTTCTATGAGGTCATTGTTGACCTGTGCCTTGTATAGAAACGGAAATTGAAAATGAAGGGAAGTACTCATTCCCATTTCTTCCATTAAACGTCTATTTGCTGCTTCATGTGGAGTTTCGCCAAAAAATGGGTGGGAACAACATGTGTTAGACCACATCCCTCCGCAATGATATTTGGTAGCAGCTCTACGTTGGAGTAGCCATTCACCTTTATCATTAAAAACAAATACAGATATTGCTCGGTGCAATAAACCTTTTTCGTGAGCTTCCATTTTCTCACAAGTACCAAGATCTTGATCTTGTTCGTTTACCAATACGACTAAATTCTTATCAATGCTCATTTTATCGTTTTTGTGTGGTCATAAACAGTTGCTTCAAATTATTAATTTGCTTATCGTAATTAGAAGCAAATCTTGCTTTGCTAAGAGATTCAATCATTAATCGAATTTGATCTGGATCAACATTGGTCCAGTTCTTAATTGAATTCAAATACGCAAAATCATTTTTAATGTTGCTGTTGTAACCCAGAAATTCGGGGCAATTCAACTGAATTATTAAACGAAGATAGTGATTATCTAACGAAGGTTCCGTTTTAATGGAGTGTTCAATTTTTCGAACACCTTCCTGAAAATAGCTGTACTTAGTCCAAGGTGCAAATACAAATTCGGCCATTCGGGCTTTTGCAGCTCCATAGTAAGCCTGAGTCAAATGCGCGGTATCCGTTTTTGCTGAAACCAAAAATGTTTCAAGTTCAGACTCCGTATTTATTACAAGAAAATTTGATCGAACCTCACTCACGTCTAATGAAAAATGAACTTGTGCTTGCAATTCTAAAGAAGTATTCAAAAAAATCAATGTGGAGCATAATGCTGCCAAATATCGAAATTGCCTCATTCCTTACCTCAACTATTTACTTACATTAAATCCAATTTGTAATTCACAAACGAACGGGCAAGTAGTCCTATTTTGATTGGATTGCTAATTCTAATTCTGCGATCCATGATTTTTTCTGCCTTTGTTTCTTTAAGCTTTTGCAATAATCTTCGATAGTAGATATACGCCGTATATACTCCAAATTTAGCTTCTACCGGAAGTTGGATAATCCCCTTGTAGGCTTCATCGAAATCATGTTCAATTTCACGGATGATTGCTTCTTTTGTTTCTGTTGTAAGAGAATAATCCACTTTCAAGTTAGGGAAATAGGAACGTTGTAAATTTAGGGTGTCGTCCTTTAGGTCACGCAAGAAATTTACTTTTTGGAAAGCACTTCCCAATTTTTTAGCAGAATACTCAAGTTTATCATACTGCTCTTGATCTCCACCAACGAATACTTTTAAACACATAAGGCCAACTACATCTGCCGATCCATAAATATACTCTTCATAGGACGCAGTATCATCATAATTGCTTTTGTGCAAATCAAAGCGCATGCTTTTAAGAAATGCGTCTACTAATTCATAATCAATGCCGTATTTGTGAACGGTTTCTTGAAACGAATGTAAAATAGGATTTGTACTTATTTTCCTTTTTAATGCGGTTTGCAAATCTTGTTCTAGCTCATTTAATAACATTTCTTGTTCGTAACCATGAAATGTATCTACAATTTCGTCAGCTAATCTAACAAATCCGTAAATCGCATGGATTTCGGGTTGTATAGAAGGAGAAAGCATCTTTACAGCGAGCGAAAAAGAAGTGCTATAACGTGAAGTCACTAGTTGACTTATTTCGGTACATACGGAATCAAATAGACTTTTCATTGTTAAAAGTGTTAGTGATAAGTTCTGATACAAGTTTTCCTGAAATTAATGCAGGAGGAACACCAGGTCCCGGCACGGTCAATTGACCAGTGTAGAATAAGTTTTTAAGCTTTTTGCTTTTTAGTTTCGGTCTGAGGAATGCTGTTTGAGTCAATGTATTGGCTAGCCCATAAGCATTACCTTTTAACGAGTTGTAATCTTCCTTGAAATCATTGACACAGTATGAGCGTTGAAAGAGAATTTGATCTTTCAAAGATTGACCAGTGTGTTTTTCAAGTCGATTTAAGATAATATCAAAGTATTTACTTCTTAGCTCGTCATTATCTTCAAGGTCTGGAGCTAAAGGAATTAGAAAAATAGCTGCTTCCTTTCCAACTGGAGCTATGGTGTCATCTGTTTTACTTGGGAAACTGGCATAAAACAAAGGTTTTTCAGGCCAAGTCTGATCATCATAAATTGAATTGGCATGTTCATCAAATGAAGCATCAAAAAATAGCGTATGATGAATTACTTTTTCCAGCGGTTTATCAAATCCTACGTAAAACAATAGTGCGGAAGGCGCCAGTAATTTTTTATCCCAGTATCCGCTGCTATAGTTGCGATCTTTGCTACTTAGTAATGTTTCGGTATGTGCGTAATCAGCACCACTTACTACTAAATCACAATCAATATTTTTATCATTAATGGTCAATGAACTAACGTGCCCCTGGTTAGAGTTAATTGCGGTTACGTTCGCATTACTTACAAATTTGACTCCTAATTCTTTTGCGAGTTGGATTGCTCCTTCAATTACTGAACGCATTCCTCCTTTAGGATACCAAGTGCCTAGTTTAAGGTCAGCAAAATTCATGAAGCTGTAGAAAAGAGGCGTCTGAGATGGTTTAGCACCTAAGAAAAGTACTGGAAATTCAAGTACTTGCTTCAGACGCGTGTCCTTGAAGTTCTTATTTACATGTCCACGGATCGTTCCAAGAAACTGAGGAACTTCAAACATGGTATCTTTGGTGACCAATTCTAGGGGAGATAGCCCTGGTTTATAAACCAATTTCTTTATAGCAACATCATAATTGTTACCTGCCTTTTTGATGAATTTTTGCAAGGCTTGACCAGCTCCAGGTTCCCAATCTTCGAAAGATTGAACTACTTTATCGTAGTTGTCAGAAATGTCTAAATGATTTTCTTCACCAAAATAAACTCGATACCCTGGACTTAACTTTTCTAGTTGGTAATAGTCTTCAATCTTTTTATTAAAATCAGCAAAGAATCGCTCAAACACATCAGGCATCCAATACCATGTTGGTCCCATATCGAATTTGAACCCTTCATGCTCCCATTGTCTAGCTCTGCCGCCGAACTGTTCGTTTTTTTCATAAACGGTAACAGTGTGTCCGGCTTGAGCCAAATAACAAGCAGTGGCAACTGAAGAAAATCCTGATCCTATTATAGATGTGTTAAAAGCCATTGTGCAAATTTGTTTAACAAATAAAACTAATTGATAAACAAAATGCAAGAAATGTTTAATCTTTTTTAATAAGTGTTAAACATTTAGATGCTTTCGATAGCTTCGGGGATACTTTGATATTTAATGACGTTCTTTAATGAAGCAGTGTTCATCGCATTTTTACCCAGCAGATGTAGCTTTTCTCCTCTTTCCTGCAAGATTACTTGATCAAATTCTTGCAAGTATTCTTCTACTGTTTCAATAGAAGGTTCTACTGTGAAATAACTTACAAACTCAGTCTTTTTGAATATTTTTTGAGTTTCAGCAAGATTATCTATTGGAACACTGGAGCCCAGATAGATAGATTTAAGTCCTTTAAGTAATAATTCAAAGTGGATGTAAAGAAGACCTATGTCATGGATTTCATTTACAGGTAAGAACAAGATGTAGGTTTTATCAGAACGATGTCCTCCATTTTGAATCCGCTCAACATTTATTAATATTTTTTGCTTAATCAAAGTGGAAATAAAATGCTCCTGAGCAGGCGTAATGGTTTTAGTCTGCCATAGATAGCCCATTTGCTGTAATAATTCTACAAAGATCTCCAGAAAGATTTCACGGAAAGAGTGCTGAGTAAGAAGTTGATTATAGGTTCTATCAAAAAGTTCTGAATCGAATGTAACCATTGCTATTTTAAAAGCATTTATAGCGTGGTGTGTATTATTCGATATTACCAATTCCTTTACCTTCTGCATAATTTCATCCTCCCCAAGATCAGCGATCTTAGAAATTTTAAACCCATGCGCATTTAAAATGGAAACATTAAGGAGCTTGGTTAAATTATTTAGATCGTAGTTACGAATATTCGTATCCGATCTGTTTGGTTGCAAAAGATTATAGCGCTTTTCCCAAATCCTAATGGTATGTGCTTTAACCCCGCTGAGGTTTTCTAAATCCTTGATTGAAAATTCGCTTTTAATAGCCTTTTGACTCATAATGTTTAATTAAACATGTAAAAGATTAAACAAAAGTGCTAAAAAAAAACTCATCCACCAAATGTGTGGCTGAAAAAGTTACAGAAAAATTAGATTTTAAGAAATTATAAGGTTGAATTAGTAGATTATCCTCGAATTTTATCCAGTAAATCGCTCAGCTGATTTGCTTCATCTTCACTCAGATGATGAAGTTGACGTTCCTGCAGATCAACCTGCTCTTCCATGTTAGACAGGAGGTCAAGACCTTCTTTGGTGATTTTAATATCTATTTTTCGACGATTGGTACTACTTAATTCTCTTTCTGCGTATCCTTTAGCAACCAATCGATCCATAAGCCTAGTTAAATCAGGGCTCTTATCTATCATTACAGATTTAATTTCCCCAGCGGATTTTACATCGGGGTATGCGCCTCTCAATATTCTTAGTACATTGTATTGTTGAATAGTTAACCCGTATGCCTTAAACGTATCTTTGTATAGGTCTTTTAACCAGTTATGAGTAAAAGTAATGTTGATAAATACTTTTTGGTAAACACTTCCGAATTTATCTTGTTTTATAGCTTCTTCAATACGCATGGATTTGCTGATATTTGTTTCAACAAACTTAATTATTTTTTAACACGAGTGTACACTTGATTTGAAAATATGTTCTGTAATGTGCAAAAAACGATCTCAACGGTAATTGTAAATAAAAAATGAAGCACAATATTGGACTTCGATAGTTATCGTTAATTTTGCAATATATTTAAAAAGATAAAATGGGGAAGATAGGTATCAATATGGCGATGGGGGCCATTCAGGAAGAAGAAATTATAGTTGGTATTGACCTTGGAACAACTAACAGTATGGTGAGTTATGTAAACAAGGAAGGTAAAACTATTGCTATAAATGATACTGGAAAGGGCGCAATAGTGCCTTCTATAGTTCATTTTACTGAAACTGGAGATATTTTGGTAGGTGAAGAAGCTAAAGAGTATTTAATTTCTGATCCAGGTCGCACTATCTATTCTGTAAAAAGGCTGTTAGGGAAATCATATAAGGATCTTGAACAGTATAAAAGCTATCTAGGGTATAAGGTAATAGAGGGAGGAGAAGAAGAGTTGGTGAAATTGCAAGTAGATGATAAATTCTACAGTCCAATCGAATTGTCTTCGTTTATTCTTAAAGAGTTAAAGGAAAGAGCAGAACATGCGCTAAAAACTCCAGTAAATCGAGTTGTAATTACGGTGCCAGCCTATTTTAATGATGCACAAAGACAAGCAACACGCGATGCGGGTAAATTAGCTGGTTTAGAAGTGCTTAGAATCATAAATGAACCTACCGCAGCTTCCTTAGCATATGGAATTGATCAGCAAAATGATGAACGAGTTGTCGCAGTTTACGACTTAGGAGGAGGAACATTTGATATTTCCATTCTTAACTTACAATCAGGAGTATTTGAGGTGCTTGCTACCAATGGAGATACTTGGTTGGGTGGAGATGACTTTGACCGAGCTATAATTAACTACTGGCTTGATGAAAAAGGGATGGATGTAGCTAATTTTGAGACGGATAAATCTTTGGCTCAGGAACTTCGACTGAATGCAGAAAAGGCTAAGAAAGCGCTCAGTACCCAAGAAACCTATGATGAAGAAGGGTATAAGATCACCAGAGAGAAGTTTAACGAACTAATTCATTCTGTGGTGCAAAAAACTTTGGATTGTTGTAAAACAGCCTTAAGTGATGCAGAGCTGAATGTTAGCGATATTGATGAAGTGGTTATGGTAGGAGGGTCGACCCGAGTACCATTAGTTTTTGATAGCGTAAAGGAATTCTTTAATGCTACCCCTAATACTGATATCAATCCAGATGAAGTAGTGTCGTTGGGAGCGGCTATTCAGGCTGACGTGCTGGCTGGTAATCGTACAGATGTACTGTTATTGGATGTTACACCTCTTTCTTTAGGGATCGAGACCATGGGAGGTTTAATGGATGTTATTATTCCTCGTAACTCTAAAATACCAACGAAAGCTGGACGTCAATATTCAACTCAAGTTGATGGACAAGTGAATATGAAAATATCTGTTTATCAAGGTGAGCGTGATTTGGTTGCTGAAAATAGAAAGCTAGCTGAATTCGACTTGAAGGGGATTCCGGCAATGCCCGCAGGACTTCCAAAAGTGGATATTAACTTCTATTTAAACGCCGATGGAATTCTTAAAGTTCAAGCCAAAGAATTGAGAAGCGGTGTAGAGCAGGATGTAGAAGTAAAACCTCAATATGGTTTAACTGACAGTCAGGTAGAGAAGATGTTGATGGATTCTATAAGTAATGCGGAGGAAGATGTTGCTAAAAGGATGATAATTGAGGCAAAAACAGCAGCAGAACAGTTGGTTTACCACGCAAAAAACTTTGTAGAGAAACATGGTCATTTACTTTCTGATGAAGAAAAAGAGAAAACTTTAGGCTTGGTCAAAGGTGTAGATGAATCTTATTCTTCCAATAACAAGGATTTGATTTTTAAAGCCATGGATCTTCTTGAAGAGTATACAAGACCTTTAGCCGAAAGAGTAATGGATCATTCTATTTCGGAAGTGATGAAGGGCAAGCAAATAAAATAGTATTACTGCTTTTTCAAGGCATCAAAATTCTCTTTATAACTCTTACCGTACGATATAAGTTCTTTTCCAATGCGGACACTGTTTCCAGTGATCGATAAGATTTGATCGGTGTTGATAATGTATGACCTATGAATTCGTTTGAAATTTGATGGAAGCATTTGTTCCATGTTTTTCATAGTACTTAAGGTTACTATGCGTCTATCTTCACAAATTACTTTAACGTAGTCTTTCAAACCTTCGATATAAAGAATTTCTTTATACCAGACCTTTATTAGTTCATCGCTGTCTTTGATGAAGGTGTATTCTTTAGAAGTTTCAGCATTACTTAAAACAGCATTAGGCTGTGGAGTGCTTAATTTCAAACGATCCATGGCCTTGTTGGCAGCTTTTAGAAAACGATCAAACGAAATTGGCTTGAGCAAATAATCACAAACGTTTAGTTCATATCCTTCAAGTGCGTACTCTTGGTATGCAGTAGTGAATATAACCAGCGGAGGATTAGAAAGAGACTTTAAAAATTCTAACCCAGAGATTTCAGGCATTTGAATATCCAGAAATAGCAAATCAACCTGTTGTTCTTTAAGTTTACTCATGGTCTCAAGAGCATTATTACATTCCCCCACTAAATTGAAATCAGGTATTTTGTCAATGTAGTTTTTTAGAATGCTACGCGCTATAGGTTCATCGTCTGTTATGATGCAATTGATCGCCATTTGTTTTGCTTTGATTGTTGTAAATCCAATTTCAGAAGTACAGAGTACAAATTATCTTCTTCTTTAATTACCAGTTTGTAATTTTTGCCATATAAAAGGTCCAACCTTCTTTTGACGTTATTTAGACCTATTCCTGAGTCAATATTGTTGCTAGAAGCCTTATTGTTAGGTTTTGAATTCCCACAAATAAAGGTGAGTTCGTCGTTTTCTACCTTAATACTGATATTTACCCATCCACTTTCCAGAGCTTTATCCGGACCGTGCTTAAAACTATTTTCAATAAACGGAATAAATAATAATGGAGCTACTTGTAGGCCACTAAAGTTTCCTTTTTTAGAATAGTCAATTCGAGCTGTATCACTTCTTCGGAGCTTAGCAAACTCTAGGTAATTTTCGATATATTCTATTTCTTTTTCTAAGGGTACTTTATCAGTATTACATTCGTATAAGTTGTATCTTAAAATGTTCGATAACTGAATGACCGCGTTAGAAGTAGTTTCAGTTTGTTGTTGACTAATAGAAAGCCCGTAGATCGTGTTTAAAGCATTGAAAAGGAAGTGAGGATTTATTTGAGATTTCAATATATCCAACTCACTGATAAGATTTTCCTTATGTAACTTATCTGTATTTCGCTGTTTGAGATAAAAGTCAAAAGCATATTTGGACATGGTAAACCCTAACACAAAAACGAGTGGTGAAAACAAGAATGCTGCAGGGGGCAAATCTTTTACATCTGTTACGATTTCTTGCGGTAATAAACCTTGAATTTGAATCACCGTAAATTTGACATAATACAAACCTAAAAATAGCACAGCAGTTATACTAGTTAGGTACAAAATATACTTTCCCTTGTTTAAAAATAAAGGTAATAGAACCAAGTTGTTGAAATACGTAAGAGGCGCGTAAATGAAAAACCTACTCGAGAACAGCACAAACAGTTGAAGTGCAGTAAGGTTTGACAATACGTTTCCAGGTTTAAGTACAGAATAGTTGTATATGTTCAGTAGCCCAAAAAACATCCAAAAGGTAATGTTTCTGGCTAATCGACTGCTAAAAAAACGTTCGATTAATTCATTTGCGGTTTTACGATATTGAATCATACTATGCAAAGTAACAAGTATATCAGCATCATTCAATATAAATCGACAAATGTTTGTAAGATGCCGATGAAGGTACTTAAAAGGTTGAAATCACTTGTTATTAGCTAATTAAGGCGCTTAGTCGAATCCTTAAAAACCTTGGTCGAAAGGATCATAGGGCTTTTGGTATATTATTATTACTTGCAATCATACGTTGGACATAAATTGAGTTTACGGCTTTAAAAGTTAAAATAAGGACGCTTGCTCAATATTTCTCAACATAGTATATATTTGTAGCTTTCTCGTTTTGATATGGGAAGAAACAACGTTTTAAATGGTTAATAATTTAATAAACATGAATAAGAAGATTTTAGCAGCACTTGGTTGTGGTATCCTTATTTCCTTGTCTACTTTTGCACAAGAAAATAAGAAAAGCAATAAGAAGGAAGGTAGTAAATATGAGTTTACTACGGTTAAGTTATTAGATGCAACACCTGTAGATAGTCAAGGACGTACAGGTACATGTTGGAGTTTCTCAACTCTGTCCTATATTGAGTCCGAACTTATGAGAATGGGGAAAGGGGAACACAACCTTTCTGAGATGTGGATTGTACGCAAGGCATATGAAGATAAGGCTCGTAAGTATGTAAGAATGCATGGTAAAAGCAACTTTGATGAAGGCGGAGCTTTTGTTGATATTCCTCACGTAATTAAAAAGTATGGTATTGTTCCTCAAGAGGTTTACAAAGGGTTGAATTACGGAACTAATACGCATAATCATGCTGAGATGGCAGAAATTCTTAAAGCAATGATGGATGCAGTTATTAAAAATCCTCAACGTTCTTTAACTAAGCAATGGGATGATGCTATTTCTGGAGTATTAGATGCCTACTTAGGTGAGGCACCAGAAGAGTTCATGTATAGAGGGAAGAAATACACTCCACTTTCGTTTGCAGCATCATTGGAAATGAATATGGATGATTATGTGTCTATTACATCATTTACGCATGAAGATTTTTACACTAAATTTCCAATTGCTGTACCTGATAACTGGACTTCTGCTCAGTCATACAACTTGAAATTAGACGAGTTTATGGACGTTATGGATCAGTCGGTAATGAATGGTTACACATTTGCTTGGGGAGCTGATGTTTCTGAGAAAGGGTTTTCGTTTAGAAATGGGCTGGCTATTGTACCAGAAAACCTGGAGGATCTATCTGTGAAAGGTAGTGCCAACAAGAACTTTAGTGATGGGGGAGCAGAAAAGAAAAGTACTGCTTTTGAAGAGCCTAAACCAGAGATGAAAATTACTCAGGAAATTCGTCAGGATGCCTATGATAATTATGAAACTACTGATGACCATGGGATGCATGCCGTTGGAATCGTTAAAGATCAAAACGGAACTAAGTATTGGATCATTAAGAACTCTTGGGGATTAAAATACAATGATTGTGATGGGTACTTTTATGCTTCTGAAGCATACTTACGTTACAAAACATTGAACATCATGATTCACAAGGATGCTATTCCTAAGAAATATAAGAAAATGTTGAACATCAAATAATAGGTGTTCGATAGGTTAATTTAATTGAAACAGAAATGTCCTGGCTTGTAATGAGTCAGGACATTTTTTTTAATTGTATATTACGAAATAAGCATTAAGAGATATGGCAATCAAAAGCCAAACAATGTAAGGCATCAGTAACCAGCTTTTAGCTCCCATTTCCTTTAAGAACTTTCTATAAATGTGAATCACGATTCCAGCTAAAGCTAGGATTGCAATCAAAGCAAGTTCAGTTTGATGATATTTGAAGAAAATAGGATTCCATATGATATTCAGAATCCATTGAATAGAAATTGGAATTATGGCCACTTTAAGCGGTTTGATAACCTTAGTTAACCCTGCTAAATACACCGAGAAGCAGATCATTATAGTGGTCCAAGCAATGCCAAATACTGCTCCTGGAGGCGTCCATGGTGCTTGATTTGCATTGGTGTACCAGTCGCTTGTTACGCCTCCGTCCATAAGCAAACCACCTATTCCCAACGCGGCAAAATTAAGCACCAAGGCTCCAATTAAATATGGAAAAAATGAGTTAGATGAGTTAGACATATTATTGGTTTAAATGATCCAATAAATAAACCCTAAAAATCCGGTTCTGGTTCAGCATTCAGGATTTCGAATTCAACTCTTCGGTTAATTTCGCGGTCTTTATCCGTTTCTTCTTCAACCAATGGTTTAGAACTTCCGTGCCCTTCCGCAATTATTCTTTCATCACCAATTTCCCAGAAACTGAATTCCATTAAGTACTGCTTAATAGCTTCTGCACGATCAGTCGAAAGTTTAATGTTGTCATCTTCGTCCCCTTGAGAATCGGTATGGCCAGAAATTTTCATTGTGAAGTAAGGGTTGTCTAACATAAAATCAATTAACTTTTTCAAGTCTCCTTCCATCTCTTCCTTTATCTCCGCTTTTCCAGGCTCAAATTCAATGTTTTCAAATACAAATCGGTTTACACGAATTCTAGGAATGTCAAAATCCATCTTGGTGTCCCCGTCCAAGCTAAACTGCTTCTCAATTCGGAAGAAGTCTTTACCTTGAATAACCATTAGATAGTTGTTGTCGTCAATAAGGTCAAATTCATATGAGCCGTCTGGTCTAATATTTTTTGGAGTTACCTCAATCGAATTGTCAAGGTCAATTACCGTTACAATTCCTTCATAAGGGTTTCCAGTTTCATCATCTCGAATAAACCCTGTAAGTTTAGTGGTCGCTAAAGGATGAGCATCCATAGGCAAGTCATATGAATACAGATCCAGATTTTTAAGATCTTTTTTCTTTGACTTCGCGAAGTAAATTTTCTTAGAGTCTCTGTCAATCGTAAAGTAATATTCATCTCCTTCTCCATTAATTAATGGACCAAGGTTCTTAGGTTCTCTCCACTTACCAAAAATCATATGAGTTCTGTAAATATCAAAACCTCCATAGTTTACACTACGATTGGACGCGTTCGAACTAAAATATAATACGTCATGCTTAGGGTGGTAGTATGGACTTACCTCGCTCGCTTTAGTATTAATAATTGGCCCCATGTTTTCGGCTGGCCCCCAGTCTCCATCAGCTGTTTTGGTACTGAAGTAAATATCGGTTCCTCCAAATCCTCCAGGTCTTGATGAAGAGAAAAATAATGTATCACCGCTTGGAGATAATGTTGGGTGTGAATCCCAATATTTTGAGTTTATTCTACTTCCTAAGTTACGGACTTCACCCCAATTGCCATCCGCCTGTAAATCACATCTGAAAATGTCACAATCTCCATCACACCTTAAACAGTTACATCTACTAAAGTACAAAGTGGTACCATCGGCACTCAAAGTTGCAGAACCTTCATTATGTTTACTATTTATAGGATAGCCCATTGGTTTAGCCTCAGTCCAATACCCATAATCATAAACAGAGTAGAATAAGTCCTCATTAGCTTCGTCTTTAGCTCCTTGATAATTACGTTTCGAAGTAAAGATCAATTTATTATTATCATTGTTCATGTATGGACCGTAATCTTCTGCTTTTGAGTTTACAGCTTTACCCATGTTCACATTTACTCTTCTAGGCACGTGCAGCGTGTCAATTTTTCTTCTTAGCTCAATAAGATCATAATAATAGTCCAAGTCTACATAGTAGTCCTTATCCATCGCCGTAAGAGTATCAAACTCATTCCTTAATTGCTTAATATTATTCAGGTGATGATTCATGGCTAATCGATATGTAGATTTAGCCTCACTTAAAAGTCCTTGTTTTTCTTGAAGTTGGCCAAGAAGCCAGATCATCTTTGTATCCTTATAGAAGTTGTCTATCCCAAAAAGGCGGACATATTCCTCCAACACAGGAAGCAATTTGTCATACTTTTTATTTTTCATCAACTTCCTAATCTTCTTAATCTTGTTAGGATTAGAATAATACCTAACTCTATTAAGGTTTGGGAAGTCCATCTGATAATCTTTACCAAACGGATTAATGTATGCATTAGTGTCAATGGTAGCCATTTCAACCAATCCATTAGGATTTACCAAACTATCCCCACCATCAAAATCTTCTATTTGCGCATTAACCGAAAACGCGAACAGAATCGTAAAAATGAGAGAAAAGCTTAGTGATACGTATTTTGATACAAACCGCATAGGGCTGTCTAGATTTCTTGTAGTAATTTCAATAATTGTACAAAAGTAATAAAGTATTGGCATAATCTGACATATTTTTTTCTTTGGCACACCTATTGACCATTGTATATACCACACGTAACTAGGCATTATTAGCTTAGTGTGAATGTCATTTTGTCACCATATTGGATATGAGCTATAACAGATTATTAGGGGATTTATTGTCTGACGGTATAATAGAGGAGCATGGAGAATTAATTCCTATAGTGCCCCCAGAAGAAGAGGAAATAAGTAATGATGAGCAGTACAAAGAAGAACTGCCAATATTACCTGTTAAAAATACAGTGTTATTTCCAGGGGTAATTATTCCAATAACCGTGGCGAGGAAGAAATCAATAGACTTGGTTAAAGATGCATATCATTCCGATAAAATTATTGGTGTGCTTGCTCAAAAGAATGTTAAAGCCGAAGATCCTACCTTAGATGATACCTATAAAGTTGGTACGGTTGCCAAAATCATAAAAATGTTGGTGTTGCCAAATGGGAATACCACAATTATTATTCAAGGTAGAAGAAGATTTGAAGTTGGAGAATTAAGTGCAACCGTTCCATATCTTAAAGCTAAAGTTAATTTGCTTACAGAAGATATTCCTTCTGCTAAGGATAAAAAGATTCTTGCGACAATAAGAACAATGAAGGAAACGGCAGGGAAGATTATTAATCTTAACCCTGATATACCAAAGGAGGCACAAGTAGCTCTAAATAACATTGAAAGTCCAAGTTTCTTAACCTACTTTCTTTGTTCAAATCTTAACGCAGAAGTTTCTGATAAGCAACAACTACTTGAGTGTAGAACATGGATAGAAGCAACTACTACTTTGTTGCAATTGATGGATAAAGAACTTCAATTATTGGAATTCAAAAGTGAAATTCAGTCAAAGGTGCATGTTGATATTGATCAACAACAAAGAGACTATTTTGTTAGGCAGCAAATTAAGGTTCTTCAGGATGAGTTAGGATTCGACGGTCCAGAAAAGGAAGTTGAAGAGCTAAGGAAGAAGGCCTCATCAAAGAAGTGGGGGAAGAAAATTCAGGAGCACTTTGACAAGGAATTAGATAAGCTTGGGAGATTAAACCCTCAGACCCCAGAATATCCTGTAGCCATGAATTACCTTGAGCTATTTGTTGATTTGCCTTGGGGGAAATTCACTAAAGATAAGTTTGATTTAAAAAAGGCTCAAAAAGTACTTGATTCAGATCATTCTGGGTTAGAGAAGGTTAAAGAGAGAATTATTGAGTATTTGGCGGTACTTAAACTTAAAAACGACATGAAGGCTCCAATTTTGTGCTTTCATGGACCTCCTGGTGTTGGGAAAACATCTCTTGGTAAGTCTATTGCAAAAGCTTTAGGACGTGAGTATGTAAGACTGTCGCTTGGTGGACTGCATGATGAAGCTGAAATTCGTGGTCATCGAAAGACCTATATTGGAGCAATGCCTGGAAAAATTATTCAAAGCATTAAGAAAGCTAAAACGTCTAATCCTGTATTTGTTTTGGATGAGATAGACAAGGTTGGTGCTAACTTTAAAGGTGATCCCTCTTCAGCTTTGTTAGAAGTGTTAGATCCAGAGCAAAATAATGAGTTCATGGATAACTACTTAGAAGTTGGGTTTGACTTATCTAGAGTGATGTTTATAGCTACGGCAAATAGTTTAAATACCATTCAACCTGCATTGTTAGATCGAATGGAACTTGTCGAGATCAATGGTTATTCAATGGAAGAGAAATTGGAAATTGCCAAGAAACATTTAGTTCCAGAACAAGTTAACGAACATGGGCTTACAAAGTCCGATGTTCGTTTTGGGCAAGATGCTATCAAGAAGATAATTGAAGGATATACACGAGAGTCGGGTGTACGTGGATTAAAAAAGCAAATCGGTTCGGTAGTTAGGAACGTTGCGAAGAATGTTGCCTTGGAGCAGGATTATAATAAGTCATTGAAGAAGAACGATGTAATAGAAATTCTGGGTAAAGAACGCTTCGATCTAGATATGTATCAAAATAGTGATGTTGCAGGTGTTGCAACGGGACTAGCTTGGACTTCGGTAGGTGGTGATATTTTATTTATAGAGTCAAGCCTTAACAAAGGGAAAGGTAAATTGACGATTTCAGGTCAACTCGGAGATGTGATGAAGGAATCTGCAATGACAGCACTTTCTCACCTCAAGGCAATGTCTTCTGAATTGGGAATAGATCATAGGTTGTACGACCAATACGATTTACATCTTCATTTTCCAGAAGGAGCAGTTCCTAAGGATGGACCTTCTGCTGGTATAACTATTTTTACTGCTCTAACTTCTTTATATACTCAAAGAGCCATTAAACCAAAGCTTGCCATGACTGGAGAAATCACGTTGAGAGGAGCGGTACTTCCGGTAGGTGGAATAAAAGAGAAGATTTTAGCAGCTAAACGTGCGGGGATTAAAGATGTAGTGATGTGCTACAAAAATGAAAAGGATGTTGAAGATATAAATCCAGATTATATTAAAGGTTTGAACATTCATTACGTAAAAAATGTTAGTGACGTTTTGGAGGCAGCAGTGCTAAACAACAAAGTAAAGTCCGCTAAGAAATTTGAACTGGAAGAAAATTCTTCAAAAAAGGAATAAATAACGTAAATTTCCGTTTTTGAGGAATGTTGAATGAAAAAATGAACCTTTTAAGATCCATCTTAATATTTGCACTTTTGCCTGTAACCCACTTGGCTTTTAGTCAGTTGGGAGGAAGCAGTTCGCATCAGTATTTAAATATACCGCATAATGCTAAAACTGCTGCACTAGGTGGAATTCTTGTTTCCACGGCAGATGAAAATGTAGGGACAATAGGTCAAAATCCAGCTTCCCTGAATAGCCAAATGTATCACGAAATACAGTTTAGTGAGTCGTTTTATATTCCAGGTGTAAAATACAGTTCATTGAACTACGCGGCAAAAAGTAATGCTTTAGGAGATTATGGAATTGGTATTCAGAACTTGTCATACGAGAAAATGGATCGTACCGATGAGACTGGAGTGGGACAAGGAATATTTTATGGGAATGAAACAGCAATATATCTAACTAAAGCTCATACTATAGGCAACTATACCATAGGTGTAAATGCAAAGTATGCACAATCGTTAATAGAACGTTTTTTTTCTTTTGGATTAATGACAGATGTAGGTGTTACATTTAAACATCCTGAGCGCGATTTGACCATAGGAATGGTGGTTCGAAATGCAGGAGTTCAGTTTAAACGATACAATAGCACAAATAATAGCCCTTTACCTTTTCAAGTAAATGCGGGTATAACATTTAAACCTGAGCACATGCCCTTGAAAATGACAATAACCTTAAGAGACTTGCAACGGTTTAATATAACTTACCTTGATCCAACTCCTGTATGTCCAGATTTTACATGTGACACGCTAATTGTTCCAACTTCGACGCTTGGCGATAAAGTTTTGAGACATTTGAATTTTGCAGGAGAATTGAAACTGAGTCGAACTATGGCCTTTAGGTTAGGTTATAGTTTTATGCGTAGAAAAGAGTTAAAGCTTAATCGATCTGGAGGAGCAGGATTCTCTTGGGGATTAAGAGTAAAAACAAGAAAAATGACCATCGAATACGGTAAGATTTTCTATCAATTTGCTGGTAGACCAGATTATATAAGTATTTCGATGAATACGGACCAAATTTTTGGAAGAAGGCGTAAGCAAGATTTAGACTTGGTCAGAAGATAAGTGAATAGTGTAGAAGAGAATTTATTAGAATAATATGAACGAATTTCTTACTCCAAAACAAATAGTTGAAGAGCTAGATAAATATATAATAGGTCAACACGATGCTAAGAAAAATGTAGCCATCGCCTTAAGAAATCGCTGGAGAAGAATGAATGCTCCTGATGACATTCAAAAGGATATAGTACCTAACAATATTTTGTTGATCGGTTCCACAGGTGTGGGAAAGACTGAAATTGCTAGGCGATTGGCTAGTGTGGCAGATGCTCCATTTGCGAAAGTAGAGGCTTCTAAATTTACTGAAGTAGGATACGTAGGACGAGATGTGGAAAGCATGGTCCGCGATCTTGTTGAACACTCCGTTAAGTTGGTTAAAAATAGTAAACAAGCGGAAGTAAAAGAGAAAGCTGAGCAACTGGTAGAAGATGCAATTCTCGACATTCTAATTCCTCCTATTAAGAATCCATCCACAAGTACATACGCTGTGGCGGACAATGGAGATACATCTTCAATTTCGGATGTGGAGATGAATGAAAAAACTAGAGAGAAGTTTAGAGATAAAATCAGAAATGGGGAGTTAGATGATCGAATGATCGAAATTGATGTGAAGCAATCAGGTGCATCAGCGATTGGTATGGTAGCGCCTCCTGGAATTGATGAATCTTCTCTTTTGGGAATTCAGGATATGATAGGCAACATGATGCCTTCCAAAAATAAGAAGCGAAAAGTTAAAATTAAGGATGCCAAGAAAATCCTAATGGAAGCGGAAGCGGACAAACTTATCGATATGGAGGAAGTGAAAGAAATTGCCATTCATAAAGCAGAGAACACAGGAATTATTTTTGTAGATGAAATTGATAAAATCGCCAAAAGTAATAAGCAAGGAGGAGCAGATGTTAGTAGGGAAGGTGTTCAAAGAGATTTGTTACCTATAGTAGAAGGATCAACGGTAAATACCAAATATGGAACAGTAAATACTGATCACGTATTGTTTGTTGCCGCTGGAGCTTTTCATGTTTCAAAACCCTCCGATTTAATTCCAGAGTTGCAAGGTAGGTTTCCAATTAGAGTAGAATTGGAAAGTCTTACTAATAAAGAATTCTATCAGATTTTAAAAACACCTAAAAATGCATTAACAAAGCAATATGCTGCGTTAATGGGATCTGAAAAAGTAGATTTAACCTTTGAAGATGATTCACTGCAGGCTATTGCGGATTTAGCTCATCAAGTAAACCAAGAAGTTGAAAATATTGGAGCAAGAAGACTTCATACTATTATGAGTAGACTGTTGAATGAGTTTTTATTCGAAATTCCAGATACAATTCCTCCAGATTCTAAATTAGTTGTTACAAAAGAAATGGTGGAATCTAAGCTTTCTGATATGGTTAAGAACAAAGACTTAAGCCAGTACATATTATAAAATATTTTAGCAGCGATTTCGAACAAATGAATTCGTAAATTGCGTTTGCATGATGAAACTGAGCGCGCAACGTAAAGATCAACTCAACTACATTTCTAAAATGTCGTTTATAAGGTTGTTCAATATGTTTAAAGTGTGGCTTAGTTTCAATATTTCCTCATTGCTAAAAAAGAATATTAGCTGGGGACTCCCAATTGCGATTTCGGTAGAACCAACTACTTCTTGCAACTTGAGATGTCCAGAATGCCCAAGTGGATTGCGATCTTTTACACGTCCCACAGGGATGTTAGAACCGCGATTGTTAAGAAGTCTTACGGACCAGTTAAAATCTACATTAAGTTACGTTACCTTATATTTTCAAGGAGAGCCTTTTTTGAATCGTGATATTTTTGAGCTTATTGAAATAGCAGATAATAGGAAAATTTACACCACTATTTCCACAAATGCACATTATTTAAATGAAGAAAATGCCGAAAAGACCGTTAAGTCAGGGTTAGATAAGCTAATTATTTCCATAGACGGAACAACTCAAGAAACTTATCAATCCTACAGAATTGGAGGATCATTGGAAAAAGTGTTAGAAGGAACTAAAAACATAGTTGAAGCAAAAAAGAAGTTGAAGTCATCCACACCTTATATTATGTTTCAATTCTTGGTGGTGAAACCTAACGAACATCAGATAGAAGATGCTCGTAAATTAGCCAATGAATTCGGAGTAGATCACATAGGTTTTAAAACAGCTCAAATTTATAATTACAAAAACGGTTCTCCATTAATACCTACCATCGATTATTACAGTAGGTATAAGAAGCAGGAAGATGATACCTATGTTTTAAAGAACAAATTAGAGGATAAGTGCTGGAGAATGTGGCATGCTTGCGTAATGACTTGGGATGGTAAAATTGTTCCTTGTTGCTTCGATAAAGATGCTCAACACGTTTTAGGCGATATAAATGAGCAAGGTTTTAAACAAATCTGGAGAGGAGAATCTTACAATAAGTTTCGAACAACTTTGCTAAATGGTCGTAAACACATAGATATTTGTAAAAACTGCACAGAAGGAGTCAAAGTGTGGGGCTAGTTATTCCCGATTAGGGATTATTAGTATAATCCGTTATTTTTACTGTTTATCTGCAATTTTAAACTTATTCATTATGAATAGAATAGTACTTGTATTGGTGTCGATCCTAACATTAACATTGATTTCAAAAGCCCAACCAGTCTTCGTTGATGATTTTGAAAGTGGAACTTTGACTTCTGGTGGTTGGACATTTTGGCAGGGAGATTCAGCAACTTCACCAGATTGGGGGAATGATGCAGATAAAGGTAATTTTCAACCAGGTTGTGCTATTTCTTATTCCTGGGATGACGTAGCATATAATGCCGATAATTTCTTGGTAACTCCATTGATTGATTTAAGTGCAGTAAGCGCCTCGACATTAGAATTTACCTATTATTGGAGCAATGGTCCAAACGAAGGGAACTTCCCCGATGCGCATGATTTGTATATTATGCTATCCAAGCCAGATTCTGTTCAGGAAATTTTGGATAGTGCTATTCATCTTATTCGAATAGAAGGAGATGGTTTAGGTACATATAATAAGGTGGCGATTGATTTCACCTCATATATTGGAGAAGATTCGGTATATGTGATTTTTAGACATAACGAAGTAGATCAACAATATTTGGCTATTGATGACGTGTTGTTGCATGAAATTCCAGATTTTGAAGCGGCCATTGGTAGTGTGAATATCGACCGTTTAGGATTTGGCAGATTTGGATCAATACCTGCGGTGCATTTACCTCCATTAACTTGTAGCGTGGAAATTTTTAATGAAGGTACAAAGGATTTTACGGGCTACAATATCCAAATGGATTTGAGACCTAATCAATCTGCAGCCTTCATTTTTGGAGATGAAACCATTCCTGCAGGAGACACTTTGGTGGCGAGTGGAGAAATAAATTTAATGAATCCTGTTGCTAATGAAACGTATGAGATGGACGTAACTGTATATATTGATTCTATAGAGGGCTACAATTTTAATAATGCCGTTAGTAATCAATTTGTATTAAGAACCAGTGATAATTGGTATTCCAGAGTTGACACGTCATTTTTTGGTGCTATGGTCGAAGAAACTCCAGATGTATATGTCGATCGGGACTTGGGTGTGGCAGCAGATAGAATAGTAGATGTTACAACCTCTGGCCCTAGCGGTGAGGATTTAACGAAGATTCGTTATGGTTCAAGCTTTAACTTTAATGGTAAAACTAATATTAGTCAAATTTCGGTAATGGTAGCACCTCAAGGAACAGGTCAAAATACTTGGGTTGAAATCTATAAATATGAAGATGCAATGAATTTGTCAACTCCATCGATAGAACCAATTTATGAAAGTGCTATTATTCAGGTGCCTGCTAATTTTGATGATGGTGAAATTCATGAAATGATTTATGATTTCGCAGATTTTGGAGGTGTCGTGGTTGAAGATCCAGGGAAATATGTGGTTTGTGTTGTAGAAGAAGCTAATTCTCAAGAAAAGGCACTTGGGATTCTTGGATATAGAGACGTAAACCAAGATTGGTCAGCCTCCAACAATGGCATGTATAGTGTGGAATATATATCTTCTATGGGAGAAATAAGTACTGATTTTACCGATTTAGAGTTGTCCACAATTTCTTTAATTGATGTATTTACTACATGGCCAATTAGCCTTGTGGTTCAAGATGCAGTAGGTTTTAAAGAACAGATGTCGAAGCATGCAATATTTCCTAATCCAACCACAGGGATAACATATCTGCAACTGGATAATTCAAAACAGCTGAAACAAATGTATATTCAAGATGTTATGGGAAGAATCGTTTTTAATAAATCTTATCAAAATAAGGGTTCAGAGTTAGAGGAAGTTGATTTGAGTAAATTACCATCAGGTATTTATAACATAACATTGGAATATGAACTTTCTACCATTACTTCACGTTTAATTAGGCGTTGATAGAAATGTCCAAAAGTTTAGTAAGATCATTGTTAAATGTTTTGGTTTTTGTTTAAAAAAGGTGTTATTTGCACAATGGATTTGAGTGTGGTATTTAACACTCAACAGTAATAAAATTTGAAATCTTAGTTTAATGTAGTATGAAAAGTAAATTTACTTGGGTAAAAATTTTCACGGTTGCTATGGCAGTTATATGGGCAGGAAGTGTGAATGCTCAACCTGTTTTTAGTGATGATTTTAGTAGCAACATTTTTAGCACGGGGTGGACCGTATTCCAGACGGATACAGCAACTTCTCCAAACTGGGCTCAAGAGACTGGTTATGGGAACTATGGAGATGGTGCAGCCACGTCTTACTCTTGGAGTAACAATAATATCTATAGAGCAGATAATTATTTAGTTTCTCCTCAGATAGATATGTCTAATGTGACATTAGGTAAAGTAAACCTTACTTACTACTGGTTTAACAGAGATTATGGTGGACAGTTTGTGGATGGACACGATTTGTTTATCATGTTTGGTAGACCAGACTCGATTGGTGAAATTATCGATAGTGCTGTAAGACTGCACAAAGAGATTGGTGATGGAGCTGGTACTTGGAATAAAGTAGAAATAGATTTCAGAGATTATAAAGGAGAAGATTCAATTTTCTTGATTTTCCATCACAATGCGTATGATCAGCACGTTTTGGCTTTAGATGATATTAGCATCGATGAGCCTGCGTTGTATGATATTGCATTATCTTCAATTGACGTTGAGACTTATGGATTTGGAGTTCTTGGTTATTACCCGTATGAACAAACTCCTAAATTCCCATACGCAATTACCGTTGAAAATGTTGGTGTAGAAAGTTTTAGAGGATTTGAGGTAGATGCCGAATTGAATTTGTTTCAAGGAGACTTTAATTTATCGAATACTGCGTTTATGCGACCAGGCGATTCTATTACTTCACGTGGATTCGTGGAGCTACTTGGGCCTGAAGCCGATCAACAATATACCATGGATGTAACGGTAGCAATTGACTCAAACGATAAAATTCAAACGAATAATAGCTTATCAGAACAATATGTAATTAGTACTTCAAGCGACTGGTATACAAGGATTGATACGGCGTATTACAATGTAATGGAATATCTTCCAGATTTCGATTTGTATAGTGGACTTTTAGGTTTCACAAGATTTACTGCTGATCGTTACCAAAATATTCAGTCTTTCTTAGGTGGACCAAATGGAGAGCAAGTAAATAAAGTGATGTTTGGAGGTAGCTTTAGCTTTAATACTAAAACTAGTATTACTCAAGTTGAAGCAATGGTAGCTCCTAAAATAACAGGTCAAAATACTTGGATTGAAATTTATGATTACGACAAGGCTTTAAATACTATTGGAGATATAATCGAGCCTGTATTAGTTAGTGATACTATTCAAATTCCTGCTGGATTCGATGATGGAAACATCCATATGTTGATTTACGATTTCGTGGATCAAGGAGGTTTAGCAATCGAAAACCCAGGTAAGTATATTGTATGTGTGGTTGAGCAAGGAAACTCTGAATTCGAATCTATTGGATTATTAGGATTCCGTGATTTCTTTACTAACTGGTCTGCAAACAATAGTGGTTTACACGCTATTAATTATACTTCTACTACTGGAGTGCCTACTACTACTCCTTTTAACAACTCTTTACTTTATGTAATTGGTTCTACTGGAGAGTCTATCCGTACTACATGGCCTATTAGCTTGAGAGTAGCTAATGCTACTGGAATTGAAGAGAATTTTGATATGTCACATGCTATTGAAGTTTATCCAAACCCAACTGAAGGTGTAGCACACATTACAATCTCTGGAGACTTTAACCCAACATCAATGAGAATTACAGATGTTGCTGGAAGAGTTATGGCTAACGAGAATGTTAAAGGACAAAAAATTGTTAATATTAACGCTGAGCAGTACGACAAAGGAATCTACTTTGTAGAGTTTACAGATGGTGAAAACAAAGCCGTTAAAAAGCTAATCGTTAAATAATAACGTACTTAAAATTAAACTTAGATGAAAGGAGCAAGGAAACTTGCTCCTTTTTTTATTTGTAATTAGCAGTAAATTTTGTATCTTAGGAAGTTACATAAAATTTACTATTATGAAAAAACTGTACTATTTAGCTTTTGTCCTGTGTTGTTTGATTTCTTATTCTGTTAATTCGCAGAGTGTTTATTCCGAAGATTTTGAAGATCCAAACTTTTTAAATCAAGGTTGGACCACCATGCAAGGTGCTACCGCAAACGCCCCTGATTGGCAACATAATACTCAATATGGGAATTATAGCGTGGGTTGTGCGGTCTCTTATTCATGGCGAAATGGTGCAAACTTTACGTCAGATAATTTTCTAATTTCTCCAGAAATTGATTTAACTGGAGTTCAAGATAAAGATATAGAACTTAGTTACTTTTGGTTTAATGTAAATAGCAGCGGTGCTTATTTAGATCCGCATGACGTATATGTGATGGATACTTTACCGACTTCGGTGAATGATATCCTAACTAACGGAGAATTGATTATTAAAGAAGTTGGTGATGGATTAGGACAACATAATAAAGTTGTCGTTCCATTTAAGGATTATATAGATAAAAAGGTGTACTTGGTGTTTCACCATTCCACTACTGCTCAAGAGTTAATAGCAATAGACGATATTCGAATTGGAAAACCTGTTTTATTTGATATTCAAGTTAATAGTTTGGATGTAGAAACTTATGGTTTTAGCATGTTAGGTTTTTATCCGCCAGAGCAATTGCCAAAATTCCCTTATGCATTGACCTTAGAAAATGCAGGTATTGAGCCTATTGGTGGTTTTGTTTCAGATCTTACAGTAAGTCAGCAAACAGATAATTTTGTGGAAGAGAATAGTTCGGTACTTCAAGTTGGAAGTCAAATAACAACAAGAGGAATATGGGAAGTTACAGATCCGATGCTACTTACTTCTTATGACTTAGAAGTAAATGTAACCATAGATCAGACAGATGATATACCGGTAAACAACATGGCTTCCAGAAATAACGCAGTAAGAGTTGGGAATACGTGGTATGGTAGAGTCGAACCGGTATATTATGATTTAATGAGTTCGTCAGGAAACGATGTGTTTCAAGGTGTTACTGGTAATACTAGAGTTACTGCTGATAATTATATTAATCTTCCTCCTTTACTTCAGGGGCCCAGTGGAGAATCAGTAAACAAAGTTCTATATGGAGCTTCTTTTAATCTAAATACTCAAGGATCGTTGAACCGAATAAAAAATGTTCAAGTGCAAGTAGCTCCTAAATCTACTGGGCAAAGAACTTGGGTAGAAGTTTATGAGTATGATAATGCGTTTAATACAATAGGGCAAGAGGTTAAGCCAATCTTTACAAGTGATGTAATCTTGGTTCCTACTGGATATGATGATGGATCAATTCATACATTAGTATATGATTTTGAACCATTTGGCGGTTTAGGGTTCGAGCATAATGGAAATTTTGTGGTTTGTGTTGTAGAAGAAGCTAATGTTGATGCTCTTTCTATTGGAATTTTAGGTTTTAGAGATTTTTTTGGTAATTGGTCTTCAGGAAACAGCGGGATTCATGCAGTAACTTATCAAGCAGGAGTAGAAGAGGTTACGACGCCGTTTGCGAATTCTGAATTGTATCAGTATACGAACGGTCAACCTGTCTTAACCACTTGGCCGATAAGCCTTGAAATGATGTTGTTTAATGGTGTGCAACCTAATCATGATTTGTCATCCGCGATTAAAGTATACCCTAATCCAGTAAATGATGTGGCATTTATACAGATAGAAGAAAGTTTTAAAGCAAAACAATTGATCGTTCGAGATATTACGGGTAGAAATCTTTTGGAGAATGATAATTTGTTGGGAAGAACAAGAGTTGAACTTAATTTGTCCGAATTTGATTCAGGTGTTTATTTTGTGGAAATATCGAATGGAGAACACACTGCAACGAAGAAAGTGGTCTTGAAGTAATAAACATTCTTAAGACAAAATTGTAAAGAAGCAGGAATAACCTGCTTCTTTTTTTGATTACAAACCTTCCGTTTGTAAATTTACCGTACTAATTTTAGTTGATTATGAAGAAAGTTTACAAAATTTTGTCCCTGATTGTTTGTCTTGGGGCAGTTCTAGCTTCTTATGGACAAGCAGAACAAAAGAAAAGTTACTTTATGGATTATCCATTGGGTACAGGTCCAGCAATTTCTAAAGCACCCCCTTCCTGTGCTCAAACCTTAAATTATGATGGTGATAATATTACTAGATTTGGTTTTGGAACAGGTGAATGGTCTGCTATGATTTTTATCGATCAATCTGATCTTGCCTTTTTTGAAGATACATCTACATTTGTTGGAGCGAGAATTTTTATTGATTCTACAACAGACTTAGCTGAACCTGCTTATGATAGTATTTATTTAGAATTGTATGAGGGAAGTGAAGTTACAGTAGGAGGAAATCTTATTATCGGAGACAGTGCACTTTACTCTAAAAATGTAACTTCTGATATTACGATACTAGGTTGGAATGAAATTTATTTCGATTCTTCTTTAGCGATCAATAGAGATACTACTTATTTGCTAAGAGTTAAAATTTTCCAAAGTGTAGCTAACGGTTCTGGAGGGTTTCCAATGGGAGCTGGTGAAGGACCGATGGTTAGAGATAGAGGTGCCTGGTGGGAAGATGGTGGCGATATCGGTCAATTGGGAGATATAAACCCAGATTATGATTATAACTGGAATATTAGATTATGTGTTGAAGGTGGTAAAATTATACCGCAATACAACCTTACAGCTGCCAACCCTGGTTCTGAATTTTCACCTTATAAGGTGATTCCTTTGAAACAAGCTTCTTTCCAAGGTTTTAATATTACTGGAACCATCGAAAATAATGGTTCTGTTTCCATTCCTTCAGCTACCGCAACTTATAATGTTGTTCCAAATAATGCTACTGCTGATGAGGAAGTAACTAATATTAATGCATTTAATGAAAAGCCTGTGACATTTACAACTCCGTTTGTTCCTTTCGATACAGGGTTTTATGCTATTGAACTTTCTGTTGATATGGATTCAACTGATTTTTATCCTCCGGATAATATGGTGGCAACTAAGGCATTTTATGTTGATGAATCTAGATACTCAAGTGTGTTTACAGCAAATACAGGTTTCCAACCTCAAAACGGTTTTACGGATGTGACATTTGGTAACCTCTTTAATATGTATACTCCTGATACAATTAAGCAAATGGAAATTTTGGTGAGAGGTACATCACCTGGAGCAAGTTTTTATGGTTATATTGCTAAGTGGGATGAATTACAATTCAATGTCTTTGGTGATACCATTAGAACGGATACAATTACTTCATTTGCGGGTATGCCAGATGACCAAGATTCTGTGTTCTACTTACATTTTAGAAGACACGAAATCTTAGATGAAGGTGTATATATGGTAGGATTGGTTGAGATTGAAGGTGGATTAAGTTCTGGTATCCTTGGGTCGAACACGGACTATATTGAAGGAAGATCGTTTGTTACTGCTGCGGAACGTCCAAACTGGATTCCATCTGATCAATTCTGGACAGGAGGTGGATACTATTATGGTATTACCATCAACTTTGGAACATTCCCAGAAACTGTTGGTGTAGAAGAGGAGTTAAGCAAAGACTTCCAACTTTATCCAAATCCAGCGGAAAACAAAGTTACTGTTGCTTTAGGTAACAACAGCAATCTTTCTAACCTTAGTCTCGAGCTATTAGATTTGACAGGAAGAACCATCAAATCAAAAGAAAATATTTCTTATGCTAATAATGTTGAAATTGAACTGGATGAAATGATGTCTGGTGTTTATATGGTTAAGTTATCTAACGGTACTCAGAATTACGTTAAGAAACTTATCGTAAAGTAAAACCAATTGAACTCTTCTTATAAGAAGAAAATTTATTTAGAATCGGGGTCAATATATATTGATCCCGATTTTTATTTTTGTGCTCATTACAATTAAAGGATTTATGGAACTTTGTTTTGCTACAGGAAATAAGAACAAATTAATAGAGATTAATAAGCTCTTGGAACCTCATGGTTTCAACGTTAAAGGATTACATGATATAGGTTGTTTTGAAGATATTCCAGAGACTGCGGATACGTTAGAAGGCAATGCGCTCTTGAAAGCTCAATATGTTTGGGACAAATATAGAATTCCTTGCTTTGCGGATGATACAGGTCTAGAAGTGTATTCGCTTAATAATGAACCAGGAGTTTATTCAGCCCGATATGCGGGGCCACAAAAGAACAATTTGGATAATATAGATTTGTTGTTGAGAAATCTTTCTGGTAAAAATGATCGAAAGGCTAGATTTAGAACCGTAATATCTTTGATATTAGGAGAACATGAACAACATCAGTTCGATGGTGTAGTAGAAGGAGAAATAGTAGAAGTACTTAAAGGTGACCATGGTTTTGGCTATGACCCTATATTTAAACCTGCTAATTATGAAATTACTTTTGCCGAAATGAGTTTGGACGAAAAGAATAAAATTAGTCATAGAGGAAAAGCGACGCAGTTATTGCTTCAGTTTTTGAGTGGGAAATAGCGGGTTAAAATGTGTTTTGTGTTTTATACAAAACAACACGTTAGGATTTATTAGGAAAAATTTAAAGATTTGCAACTCAAAGCCAGTACCATGACAAAACCATTTATAGTAGGAATTACAGGGGGGAGTGCCTCAGGAAAAACATATTTTGTGAAGCATTTAGTAGAACGATTTAATAATGGTTCGGTATGTCTTCTTTCTCAAGATAATTATTATAAGCCAAAAGAGGAGCAGCAGATTGATCGTAATGGAGTTACAAACTTTGATCTCCCAAGTTGTATTGATCATGGTAGAATGGCAAAAGATTTAGATCGCTTAACACAAAACGAAACGATAGAACTAACTGAATACACCTTCAATAACCCAAATAAGGTCCCAGATAAGATACTAATCAACCCAGCACCGATTATTATAGTTGAAGGGATTTTTGTTTTTTACTTTGATGTGTTATCTGAGTTTTTTGACCTGAAAGTATTTGTAGACGCAAATGAGCATGTTAAACTGAAGAGGCGGATTGTGCGAGACAATATGGAACGTGGTTACGATCTGGATGACGTACTTTATCGTTATACAGAACATGTGGCACCTACGTATGCTAAATATATAGAACCATTTAAACATGAATCTGATATTGTTGTACAGAATAATAAGGATTTTAGCACGGCCTTAGATGTGGTTTCTACGTATCTGAAAACAAAATTGTAGGGATTTAGCAATAATTAGTTTATTTTCGCCGTTTCTAAATGGGATAAATGACTGAAAAGTTTAACATAGGAAGGTTTGTACGAGCATTTAGCTTGATATTGGTGCTATTAACATCTGTATTGGCTAAAGGTTATGTGAACACCATGTTGCCTAAGTCTTCTGTTGAAACCCAAAAAGAGGTTTCTAATAACAAAGAAGAGCAAAAGTCAGTTCCTTCCATTTCGAATCTTAATTTTGAAGCTACACTGTCGATTTTTGCAGTTGAGTTTGATGACTTTTCCAAATATGTATTCAATCATTTTGTGGAATTTAAGTTGGAGAATGAGACTGTTAAGCCGGTATTGATAGTTTCTACTACTAGGTTTTTTCGGGTAATGTTCTCCCGAATCCTTTCCATAAACGCCCCCTAGCAAGTTTCTTATTTGAATACAAATACACGTTTTATTTGTATTCACGTTAGCATTACCGTTATGTACGTTCGTGTTTTAGAACGTGATATTGTGGTATTGTGATGTAATCAATGGAATCATTTAAATCAACAAAATATATTCAATTCAATTTTTAGGAATTGATTTAACTTAACAAAAATGAAAAATAAAGGATTTATAATTTTTTTAACGGTGCTCATGG
>JAHDFW010000002.1:7405-24118 GCA_020627945.1 Cytophagales bacterium | reverse complement strand
AACTTAACAAAAATGAAAAATAAAGGATTTATAATTTTTTTAACGGTGCTCATGGCAGTCTTGTGCGCCTTTTTCCTGTCTTTCACACTGAAATCTAGACAAATTTCAGATGAAGCTAAAGAATATGCACAAGGAAAGACAGAGGATGTAGTACAGCAAGATAGTCTTAAAAGAGCATATCTAGATTCACTTTGGAATGTAGACGTTTATTCTCTTCTAGGATTAGATGAATACACGTATCGTGAAGTAAAAAAATACGAGATCAGTTTAGGTCTTGATTTACAAGGAGGGATGCACGTTGTTATGGAGGTTACTCCAGACGAATTGATCAAAGCGTTGTCTGGTAAAAGAGTTGACCCAAGGTTGGAAAATGCTCTTAAACTAGCTCGTGAACGTTCAACAGCTAGTCAGGATAAATTTACTGATTTGTTTTATGCGGCATTTAAAGAGCAAAACCCAAATACTAATTTGAGCCAACTATTTGCTAACGCAAATAATGCAGATCGTATTTCTGCGTCTAGTACGGATGAAGAAGTACTTAGAGTCTTGAATAAAGAGGTGGACCTTGCTGTTGACCGTGTGTTTACTATTATCCGTTCTCGTATTGATAGATTTGGTGTAACTCAACCAAACATCCAAAAATTAGAAGGAACTAACCGTATTCAGGTTGAACTTGCAGGAGTTGATAACCCAAAACGTGTTCGTAAGATTTTATCTACGGCAGCAAAATTAGAGTTCTTAGAGAAGCACACTCCTCAAACTATTGGAGAAGGACTTATGGCTTATAATGAGTTCCTATATAAGCAAGAGCAATTAACTAAGGATGACGGTAAGGAAGGTTTAGAAGAATTATCTGGAGAGACAGATGAAGCTGCAGATGTTCCAAATTTAGAAGGATTATCTGGAGATGATGATGCTGTAATGGATGCTGCTGGAGATGTTGCTGATACTGTTGTTGAAGAGGCAAATGACTTAGTTGAAGGACTCGTGGATACTGCTAAAAAAGAAGAAGGAAGCTTAGAGGAGCTTTTAGATGGAGATGGTGCTGAGCAATCGCCAATAGCAGATTCACTTGGTGGAGATTCTACTAACCAATTTAAGAGATCTAGATTATTCGAAATTCTTAGCATCGATCAAAATGCTAACGAATTTGGCGGAGTTTACATGGATCTTATCGTAGCAGGTAAAAACAAAAACGAGGTTTTAAGACTTTTAAGCGTTGAGAATATTAAAGGATTCTTCCCTAAGTATACTGAGTTCTTACCAGAGTATAAGCCAATGACTGACAGAGATGGAAAAGTTATTCTTGGTGACAATGGTGAAGAGTTCTACAGAATTCATGCAGTTAAGAGATTGGTTGGAGGAGCAGCGCCTGTTGACGGTGATGCAGTAATTCAGGCATCTTCTTATATGAACCCTAAATCTGGTTACGAAATCAATCTTAAAATGAATCCTTCAGGTTCTAAAGATTGGGCTCGATTAACTAAGAAATTAGGTGCAAACCCAAAACGTGATCCAAGAATGGTAGCTATCGTTCTTGATAAGCAAGTATATTCAGCTCCACGTGTATTAGGAGAAATTCCAAATGGTAGTACTCAAATTACGGGTAACTTCACTAAGGAAGATGCAGAAGATCTTGCTAATATTTTGAAAGCAGGTAGCCTTCCAGCAACTCCTAGAATTGTGGAGGAAGCGGTAGTTGGACCTACTATTGGTGAAGCATCTGTTAAAGCAGGTTTAAGATCTATCATAGGAGGTCTTTGTTTAGTATTGATCTTTATGATTCTTTATTATAACAAAGGAGGTATTGTTGCGGATGTAGCTCTCTTTGTAAACATCTTCTTTATCGTTGGTCTTTTAGCACAGTTTGATACGTCGCTTACCTTACCAGGTATTGCAGGTATTGTACTTACGATTGGTATGTCGATTGACTCCAACGTACTTATTTTTGAGCGTATTAAAGAGGAACTTGCGCTTGGTAAGGTTCCATTGAAAGCAATTGAAAATGGTTATAGCAAAGCGTTATTAACGATTTTGGATTCGAACATTACAACGTTAATTGTAGGTGTAATCTTAGCATACTTTGGTTCTGGACCAGTAAAAGGATTCGCATTTACATTAATGATTGGTATTCTTTGTTCCTTCTTTACTTCTGTATTTGTAAGTAGATTGATTGTACACTGGTTGACAAGAAAGAATGAAGGAAGAAATATGAGCTTCGATACTTTTGTATCTAAAGGATTATTCAAGACCGTTAACTTCAACTTCATTGGGAAACGTAAGATGGCTTATATATTCTCTGGAATTATCATAGCTATTGGTATCGGTTCTATTGTTGCAAAAGGAGGGTTGAATCTTGGAGTAGATTTCCAAGGAGGTCGTTCTTATGTTGTAGAGTTTAAAAATGCTACAGAAGTTGATGCAGGTGAGGTAAAAGCAGCAATGGCAGAGGTCTTTGTTGAGTCAGGTACAGAGGTTAAATCATTTGGAGAGGCTAACATGCTGAAAATTACTACCAGTTATTTGATCGGTGAGGAGTCTGATGAGGCGGATGACCAAGTTAGAGCGACTTTGGATAAGGGACTTAGCAAATTTGCGGAGTTACAGCCTGAGGTTGTAGGTTCTTCGAAAGTAGGACCAACGATTGCGGATGATATTAAGAGTACTTCATTTCAGGCAATGCTTATTGCTATTGTATTGATCTTTATCTATATCGTAATCAGATTTAGAAAATGGCAGTTTGGTATGGGAGCAATTATTGCACTTGTACACGATGTATTGATCGTAGTTAGTTTGTTTGGAATTGCAAGACTTCTTGGAATTGCTTACGAAGTAGATCAAATTTTCATTGCAGCAGTACTTACAATTATTGGTTACTCTATTAACGATACCGTGGTAGTATTTGACCGTGTTCGTGAATACTTAACTGAAAAGCCAAGTGCTGATACAGCAGATACTTTCAATAAGTCGATTAACTCTACATTGAGTAGAACATTGATGACATCTTTAACTACGTTATTGGTGGTTATTATCTTATTCATCTTTGGTGGAGAAGCATTGAAAGGATTCTCGTTTGCATTACTTATTGGAGTATTGTTCGGAACGTACTCTTCTATCTTTATTGCAACTCCAGTAGTGTTGGATACGGCAATGAGAGGTGGAAAGAAAAAGGCTCCAGAGAGCAAATCATAATTGAAACAATTGGAAACAGATTCTACGGGATCTAAATAAAAAAAAGGGACTTCGGTCCCTTTTTTTATGCATAATTTTTTAAGGTCTTATTTCACTCGCTTAAACTTTTTACCGTTCCAATTGTATTTGATAAACTCTCTCTCCAAGACATCACGGGCCATAGGATCCCATGCTGCGTATACAAATCCTGAAGATTCGTTAGGACTTAATTCATAAGAGGTGCAAAGTTCGGCGTTAGATTCTGCATTTGATTTTAAAAATTCTTTGTTTAGTAAATTAGTAGGGAGTTTAGTTTTTCTATAGACATTCAGTTTCCCATTTATCCAAATAAAGGATTTGAGTAGCCTTTGTTCAAATACATACCGACTTCCCCCGTGCTCTGTCACAAGTAAAATCACCTTTCCCTTTATTGTAGAAAACTTGCGATATTGAACGGTTTGGAATCCAGATTGTCCAGTCGTAAAATGGAAAGTTAATGCTAAGTAGGAGTCCAATGTATTGACCTCACAACTCATAGACTCTTCTGGGTCTTGCTCACCTACGGGAAAAACTCCAAGGTTGAAAAGCGAGTCAGCTTGATCTGCTGGAATTTCATACCTAAACTCCTCTGGAAGTTTTTTAAATAAATCGACTATGTCTTGTGCATTCGATGTTAGAGAAAAGGTGGTTCCCAAAACGAATAGGACAAGAAAGTTTTTGAAGTGCTGTTGCATATTACTTGTACCGTATACGTACAAGTTAGTCAAATAAATTTAGAAACTTCTGTTTTTGCGATTGTACAGAGTAGTTCTCTTGGATAAAGGTTCTTGCTTTTTTACCCATTTCTAAAAGAGGAGTAGGTTCAATTAGAAGATTTTCTAATGTTTTTTTCCATTCCTGATTCGTTTCACACACATAACCAGTGCTATTATGTTCTACGATTCTAGTATTTACACCAACGGGGGAGACGATAGAAGGAATTCCCAAGGACATATATTGTAAAGCTTTAAAACCACATTTTCCCTTTGCCCAAGGATCATCAGTAAGAGGCATAATCCCTATATCAATTTGAGCTAAATCCTTTATTTCAGTTTTTTTGTTCCATGGGACGAATTTGAGACTTTTCAAATTAAAGTCTGGTTCTTTGTTGGAGATAACTCTAAGTTCGAATTTATGTTTTTCTTCCAACTCCTTAAAAACTGGTAAGAGCATGTCCAAATAATGCATGGTAGAATGAGATCCCGTCCAACCTATGATCAATTTTCTATTACTAAGTGTAGAGAAGTCTTTGATTACGTTATGGACATTCACCATGTCGATGGTGGTCGGGAGATAAATTGCGTTTGTATTAAATTTGGCAGCGTATTCACGTAAGTATTCATTTCCGCAAGTAATAATTGTGGCCCACTTGCAAATGTCCTCCACTTTAGTGTGCCATTTTAATCCTGCTGCTATCTTATTATTGTCAGAAGTATTCGCAAGCCAGATTGCGTCATCAAAGTCGTAGATGAGTTTTTTACGAAATAGTTTCGCAATGACCCATTCATAGTAGGCTGGACCCAATGGAGCTGCTTCTCTATGTACAAATATTACGTCATATCGGAGAGCCTTAAACATTAGAAACTCTCGTTTCATAAACCCTTCGAAAATGCCTAGCGCTTTGTTTATGAAGTGTCCAGGTTTGTACAGAATTTCCCATGTTTTATCGCTTAGAAAAGAAACTTGCTTGTATTCAATGTCAGATTCTTTAAGAAAGCCTAAATATTGTTCGAAACGAAATCGCTGTGAAGGAGCGGTTCCATGTGGATAGGGTGATATGAACAGTACTTTTTTAATATTCTAATAAAATTAGTTACTTGAAGTTAACTTTTCATAAACCTCATGATAAAGGTTTACACCTTGTTCCAATGAATAAAAATCTTTTGCTCCATCCCTAAGATGATTGTAGTCCTTAGGTTGTTCTAGTATTTCTAGAGCCTTTTCATACGACTGATCATTGAAATTATTAATTACAATTCCTGAATCATATTTTTCAACAACAAAGCTGGTGTCACCTACATTTGAATTGCAAACGATAGGGATATTCATAGCCATGATTTCTCCTTGTTTGGTAGGAGAGGATGCTTTTTTCGAAAAGGCGGGTTTAATAAAGAAAATAGACAAGTTTGAAAGACTAATGTAAGTTGGTACATCTGCTCTTTCAGAAGGCGTGACAATTAAATCATCTGGGTTTATGTTTTTTTGTCTTGCCGCTTGTAAAACCATTTCTTTAGGTTCTTTGGTTATGAACAAAAACTTACTCTTCTCTTTTTTCTTTTTAAGAACTTTAAAAAAGTCAAGCATTTCATCAAGCATATACCACGTCCCAATTGAACCTATGTACGAAATTATAAACTCATTCTGAATCCCCAACTTACGTTTAAATTCTTGTTGGTCTTTTACCTTGTCAGGATGAAAGTGATCCAAATCTACACAGCATGGAATTACTTGAATTGGTACTGGCTGATTTTGTACATGATTCCAGGAATGGATTTCTTTGGCCGCATTATGTGTAAGACTGATTGTGAAATCTGCCTTTGACAAATATTCGGTTTCTTTTCGTTTAAAGTATTTATAAATCCTACTGTAAAGTGGGCTATTTAGGTTCCATAATTTGCCATCAACTCGTTCATCAGCCCAAAAACCACGCATGTCGAAGAGAAATTTCGTTCCATGTTTTTTCTGCATATGAATGCCAACCATTGCTGAGATATAACTTCTACAATGTAGAATATCGAATTGGTGTTTTTTATGCAAACGCTCTGTAGTTTTTTTGAGTGTTCTTATATCCCACCAAGTGGAAACCACGGGCGGAGATTTATGATATTTAATAGGATGCCATTCAATGCTAGATGCATCTAGTAGTTGCTGTATAGTATTTCTGTGTTTCTCAAAAACTTCGGGTTTTTCGCAGCTCAGTAAAACAACCTTATGGCCTTTGCGAACCAGTCCTGCTAAGTATGGAATTACTTGTGATTGACCAAGTGGATCGGTCATTCCATCATACGATATGAATAACGACTTACTCATTTTCTATTAACCATTTTTGCAAGATTATTAATTGCCAGATTCGATTGTAAAGATAATCACCACCGTTTCGATAATTGTGAATTAGCTTTTTCACATAGGAATAGTTGAGCATGTCAAACTTCTCGATAGCTTGCTCATTTAAGTATTGATCAACCAAGTGACTTAGTTCTTTTTTTAGCCACTGTTGTAAAGGAATTGAGAAACCCCATTTAGGTCGTTCCATAATGTTTTTAGGAACGTAATCATACAAGACCTCCTTTAACAAATATTTAGCACTGCCATCCTTAATCTTCAAAGACTGATTAAGGTTTAAAGCAAACTCAACTATTGTATGGTCTAATAGAGGAACACGCACTTCTAATGAATGTTGCATGGATGCTCGGTCCACCTTCACCAACAAATCATCTTTTAGATAGTTTTCTATATCGTACAGCGATTGTGATTCTTCGGCTGATAACCCTCGAGACAAATTGTAAATCGTATCCTGATCAATATGAGAATTAGAATGATGCTTAAACACATTTGGTAATTCTGCCTCTGAGAAGAAATATTGTTCTTGTGAGAAAATATGACTTCGAGATTTGTTAGCGTCTTTGAAATCGAATACTTCTGCTGCTCTTTTAAGTCTATTGTTACCCAGTTTTAAAGCCGCTGAAATAGGCTTTCTAAATGTTCTTATCAACGGATTGTTAAGACGTTTAGCCCATTGATACATTCCATACCCTAAGAATAATTCGTCTCCTCCATCTCCTGAAAGAGCCACAGTGACATGTTTTCGTGCCATTTCGGAAACCAAAAGGGTAGGGATTGCAGAAGAATCTGCAAATGGCTCATCGTAAAGTTGCGTGAGTTTTTCAACTTGTTCTATGGCATCGTCATAAGAAAGGATGAATTCATGATGATCTGTGCCTAAGTGTTGGGCTACTTTCTTAGCATGTTCTGCTTCGTTGTATTTGGCTTGCTGAAATCCAATCGAAAAGGTTTTTATGTTGTGCGATCCTAAACTTTGTGCTACAGAAGTTACAATGGTTGAATCCGTCCCACCACTTAAGAACGTTCCCAATGGTACATCACTAATGAGTCGACGCTGGACAGAGTCCACTATTAAGTTTTTGAGTTCTTTTTTTGCCTGAGTATAGTTCGTAATAGTTTTTGCTTCTATTTTTTTCTGCGCAGACCAATACGTTGATACTTTGAGACTATCATCCTTGAGATAGGCTTTGCTTCCTGCAGGAAACTTTCGGACTTCATTATAAATGCATTGAGGTTCTTCGATATAGCCTTTATACAAATAGGATGAGATCGCTTTTTTATTAATGCTTAATCTGTTACCAACTAATTTCTTAATTGCTTTTAGCTCTGACCCAAAGGCGAAAACGTCTTTGTCGTGATAATAATAAAGAGGTTTGATCCCAACACGATCTCTTGCAACGAATAATTCCTTTTGTTGTTTGTCAAAAATAACGATGCTGAACATTCCATTTAACTCGTCCAGAAAAGAGTCACCAATTTTCGCAAACAGTTCAATTAGAACCTCCGTGTCCGAAGTCGTGACGGTTGAAATCTCGTACTTCTTTTTTAATTCAAGATAGTTGTAAATTTCGCCATTGAATACCATTACGTACCTACCATCTTTCGAATAAAATGGTTGATTGGAATTCTCAGAAACATCTAGAATACTAAGTCTACGATGACCTAAATGACAGCCATCTTCAGAATGAAAACCTGCAGCATCGGGTCCTCTATGTGTCATAGTATTAGTCATAGTGGCCAAGTCTTCCGAATTGAAAGAATCGTTGCTACAATAAAACCCGGCTATTCCACACATACTACTCCAAATATATACTTTTTAATTTTTTCAAATAATTACTACGAAGACTAATTTTTTCAGCTCGTGCTCTTCCATTTAAAGAATATTCATTTAGATTGATGGTTTGATTTTTTATCTTCTGTAAAATATCTATAAGCGAATTTGGATCGTCTAGATCAAAGTATAGAGCAGAATTATCATCCGCAATTTCTTTAAATACCGATATATTGGAAAGTGCTACAGGCAAATGACAAGCCATGGCCTCAATTGGTGCAATTCCAAAACCTTCAAACTTGGATGGCATTACAAATAGGTCGTACTGCGGAAGAATATTATTTAAGTTATCACACTGTCCTTTAAGTTCGATATTAAGATTAAAGTCATTAATACTTCGCCTTAATTCGTTCTCAATATTTTCATCTCCAGTTCCATAAATATGCAATTGAAAATCTTGATTATTTAACTTCTGAAAACAATCTGTTAAATATTTGTAATTTTTAACGGGTTTAATATTTCCAACAGCTACTATTTTTAAGGGAGTGGAAGGAGATATTTGTTTTGGAGGCACCTCAAAAAACTTGTCACTAATGAAGTTATACAGGATTTTAGTATGACCTTTTATACCAATAGATTCATTGTAATCATCCAGTACGGTTTTGGATACAGCAATAATAGACTGTTTTTTTCGATACGTTATTTTCTCGATAAGAGTAAGGATTTTGCTGTTATCAAAAGTATCTTTCGACATTACGGTATGAAGGGAAAAAAAGAATCGAATTTGAGATAGCCCGAGTAAAGCAAACCTGGTGATTAAAGTAGACCAGAAAAGATGTGAATGAACTAACGTAAAGTTTTCAGACTTGATAAGTTTCCTTAGTCTCCAGGAAGACTTAAACAGGTCTTTCTTTGAGTTGAAATTTAGAAGGAGTACTTTAGATGAATCTAGATTAAGTTCATTTTGGAAGTCATTCCTTGGGTTAAGTATTGCAATGTGATGATCAAGTTCGGGAAGCCCATTAATCACATTTACAAGCAAGCTTTCCGCTCCTCCCATACCCAAGGAGTCTATGATATGTAGTATTTTATTATTAGACACCAGTTTTCATTCTGATTACTTTAGCAGGTACTCCACCGACAATTGAATGAGCAGCAACATCTTTAGTAACCACGCTATTTGCTCCAATAACAGAATTGTCACCTATGGTTATATTTGGGGTAATAAATACATTGGCTCCAATCCATACTCCATTACCAATAACTACGTTGCCAGCTACTACTTTATTATCAAAAGGAAAGACGTTAAAATCCTGATCCGTGAGGTTGGATCGGTTGTATATTCTAACATTGTGACTAATATGGCAGTTTTCTCCGATTTCTACTTTATACTCGTTGAAAGAGGCAATGGTAGAAAGGCTTCCAATATATGAGTTTCTTTTTAATAAGATTTTTCCATTTCCATAAAGTCGAATATCTGTGCCGCTAAATTTAAAATCTTGATGTACATCATAGATTCGTTTGAACTCAGCGTAACGTTGCTGATAATAGTTTTCTCGAAGAAAACCATAAATGGAACTGAGCAATTTTCTCATATTAATACGAATTGTTAATTATTCCCGTACTTAATAGTTCTGTCATTCGAGTAGAATAGTGTCTGTCAAACCTATAAACCCAATCCTCAATAAATTTATCTCTTATGTCATTTTGAGATTTAAGCAATGACTCAAGGTTTTCAAGATGGTTGTTAAGATCTTTTACATCCGATAATTTTTGTACTACACCTTCGTCTACTAGATCTGAATAAACTTCTTCATTGCTGGAAGTTACAGAATTTAAACTAAAAATAACTACATTTTTAAGGCAGGCTAGAGGAATCAATAGTGTTGAGAAAAATCCTATGTAAATGTTGAATTCTGGTAATCTATCTAGGAGATCTCCTTCTATGATTTTAATCCCTTCAATTTCGTGGTAAATTTTCCTGTCATTTACGGGATGTGGCTTAATATAAAAGTCTAAGTTATTTTTTATAGCAATGCTAACAATCGAGGAAAGTACATTCTTTTTTTCTTCTTTAGTCCAGCCAAATACACCTTGCTCATGGAAGGGTTGGTCAATAAGAATGATACGTTTTCTCAATGAGGAAGGAGCAATGATATCAAGATACTTTCCAATATTTGGGAAACCTACATAATGGATTTTTGTGTCATTATTAAGGTGATCTAGTTTCTTCTGGCATTCAAATATTTTTGTGCTGAAAGTTATATATTCTTCTGGTCTACGTAACGGTGACTTAATTAATAGATGTGTGTCAAAGGATGATTTTTGACTTCTTGTTTTATAGTATTGATAGGCGATTTTTTTTTCGCTTAACCCCAACCATGTTCTAATAATAAAAAGTTTATGCCATAGTTTATATGAAAAAGTTACTTCAGGCGATAATTGAGCCTGAGAAGAATCTAACTTATTTCTTAACTCCAACGTTTTATATGTCTTAACTCCATGCTCCAAATGATAAGTAAGGATGCTTTTTTGTCGACATAACATTAGAAGGAAAACTTCCAAATAAGACTCTGCCGTTATAAATATGGTTTTGTCAGGTTTAATTTCACTAAGTAATTTTTGAGCTGATTTAAAGTCTTCCCAATAAATGAACTCATCTCCTGATCTTAAGTTTTCTGTGTTCAGCTGACGGTTTTTATAATTAAGAAACAGGTACTTAAACTCCTGATTTTCGGGAAGAAGTTGTATCAAATCCGGCCGATCGCTATTTATGCCAATGATGAGAAAGCGTTTCATAAGCTTACAACGGTCTAATATTTAGGAGTGATAAAATAAGCTTTTCTTGTTATTTTGGTAATTGTGTTAGAAAATGCTCCATTTGAATGAGGTTATTTTCAATGTTTTTTTGAACCTGATTTTGTAATTGCTGTTTAGAAACAAGTTCATAATCGAGAGTTCTGTCTATCTCTTCAATAAGGTGGTCATTAGGAGTATAAATGTCCAATGGGGAAATTTTGTTTATGACACGTTCAAGGAGACTGAATTTATCTTTATAGGAATTTACTGCATTAAGAATGCCACCTCCCAGAACTTGTTTCAAAGCAATCCCTCGACCATCTTCGGACAAAAGTATAGAAGGTTTGGTAATACTGCTCATAAAAATATGCGCATGTACTCTAAACCCTATATGGAAATCAGTGCTGTTGTAATGCTCAATAAGATGTTCATGACTTCCTGAAATATCAATATAGTCCAGTTTAGAAGATTTTAACCATTGAATAAAACGATCATAGGTTTCAAAGTTTTTTTGATCCGTTTTATACACCCCGAGATATTTGTTTTTGTCAATCGAATGATGAAATACAACCTTGATTTTTTCTGAACCGTATTTTTTGATCAGCAGTTTTAAGATATTCAATGTTTGCTGATACATAGTTGGACTATTAAGAAAACTAACTCCCGTTGAGAAGGAAATTTTGTCTATTTTATGGCTACTAAGTTCTGGTTTAGGGTGAACGTAAGTTGCTGGACACCCTGTCATTATGAAGTTTTTGAATCCGTATTGTTGAAGAACATTTAATGTGTGAAAATCTCTTAAACTGGAAAGATGACCAGATGATTCTATCTTTCTCAACAAATTTAAGGTGTCTTCACTAAGGGGGTAAGAGTAAGTATCTTCCCATTTCCCTTTTTTTGAATACCAACCCACACCAAACATTAATATAGGGGTCTGGATTTGGTCAAGGTTTGTGCGAGTAAGATTATATACGTTTGGAATAGTATTAAGCTGAAGTGCAGGGCCACCGGTTAGAAGGAGTGCTCTAGATTTGTTGATGACTTGTATTTTATCATCGGTCAATGATTCCCAACCGTTGTAATCTATAATCGGTGTATTAGGAAAATATTTAGAAAGCAGGAGTTTCGCCCTATGCTTAATTAGGTAGTCACCAGCGTTGTTTTTAGAGCCGGTGAGCAAGACAAAAGGTTTATTGTTGTCAGTATTGCTACTATTTATATCTATTTTAGATGTTCCCATTTCAATATGTCGTCTTTGTTAAGGTCTGAATTAGTAGTTTTACCAATTACGTTATTTATTTCACTAGGACTTATCCCAAAAGCAGGCCTTTTAAAAGTAAGCATGTCTTTAGTGATTGTCTGACCTTTTTTGATATCCACATTGGCGATTAAACTTCTACGAGCATTTTTCCTTGATATCTCTTCAGATTCGATAGCGTGCTTGCTAAAACTTCCCATAACAGAAAGCATATGCTCTAATTTTTTGCAGAAAGTCTTTAAGTCATTTATATCCATCGAATGATAATGATCATTGCCAGGCAAAGATTTATCATGCGTGAAATGTTTTTCAAGAATAGAGCTCCCAAGCATTGTTGCGTAGAGTAAATTGTCCATATCTCCAGGAAGAGTGTGGTCTGAATATCCTATCATGTATTCAGGGAAATTCTTTTGAAGATCAGTGATCATACCTAGATGTGCATTAACATCGTCAGTAGGATAGTTTAGTACACAATGCAATAAAGAGAGATCGTTTCCCTGTTTATTAATAAGCTCCACGGTTCGTTGTACTTCCCATGTGTAAGAAGCGCCCGTAGATAAAATTATGGGTTTATTAAAAGAACATAAATGTTCTATAAATGGATTGTTTGTAATGTCTGAAGATGAGATTTTAAAAGCAGGCATAAGATCATTAAGGAAATTTGCCGATTCAATATCAAAAGGAGTAGATAAAAACTCAATTCCCTCATCATCACAAATCGTTTTAAGTACTTCGTATTCATTTTTCCAGAATTTGTCATATCTCTGAAAAAGTTGAAATTGAGAGGTAGTACTTTCCTTGGTAGTATCCCAGTAGGAAGGACTATTTTTAGACGCTAGTGTTTCTGCCTTGTATGTTTGGAACTTGATGGCGTGAGCGCCTCCTTCTTTCGCTTCACAAATCAATCTCTTAGCTAGATCCATAGAACACTCGTGGTTAACCCCTGCTTCCGCAATTATGTAAGGGTAGTGAACTTTGGTTAAGTTGTTATTATTGTGATTTATGAACAGGTCTGTTATTTTCATATTGTTTTTTTTATGAGGTCGATTACTCTTTTTTTGCTATTTATCAAATCTGTTGATTTCATTTTGATAGCCATTTCAGTCCTTCTCACTGGATTTTCGACCAAGCTTTTAAACTCTTCTAGGATTAATTCGTTTTCTGTTGCTTTAACCATTCCAAGGTTAATAAACCCATATTTAGGGTAAGCAAAGAAGTGTGTTTGTTCTCTTTTATTTTGTGTTAGTACTATTGAAGGAACACCAATGGAACAAATTTCAAATGTAGTCCTTCCAGCTGAAGTGAAAATAATGTCTGCTTGAGCCATTTGTTCAGCCATATTTTTAACATTGCTATGAAGCTCAATGTTTTTAAACCTTTTAAGTTTATCGTGGTTCTGATATCCAAGTCCTAGAATTACTTTGATGTGTATGTTTTGATCTTGACAATAGTTATATATGCTATCTAAAGTTAATCGAGTGTAATTGTTTGGATCAACACCACCATAAGTAATAAGAATTTGTTTTACGTTGTCTTCACTTTTACTTAATCTCTGAGAGTAAAGAAAATCATCTTTAAGACAGAAGTATTTATGCCCGTAATAATGATTTGGATACTGCTCCTTTTCGGGATACATGGCATTTATAACTAAATCGGCTTGAGTCGATCCCTCGCCTAGGTCTTCTATGTTCAGGATTTTTAGTTTTTTATTGATGGACGCTCTTTGTTTATTGATTAAGTCCTTCGAAGTATCAAGTACGTCGTTAATAATTAATTCAGGTCTAATTGAATTGATCGTTTGATAGAGAACAGATTTATCACCAGTAATGATTTTATAGTGAAACCTGTTGATTACTTCAAAAGCTAAATCGTTTCCTGTTTCAACGAAAAAAGTAATGTCGTAGCTCGTGAGCTCGTTGGCAAGAGCCAAGCAATTATAAGCGTGACCAAGTCCAATTTGTGTGTTACCAATAACGTTGAATAGTATTTTTTTTCGATCTAGATAGAATTCGCATAACGCCCAATCTTCGAAACTATCAATATCGATAGATTCTTGTCGTTCCAGAAGATATAACTCAACATTTTTTCCAATTCGGGAACTTGTAGAGATGATATTGTTACGAGTTATTAAAAAACCTCCTGTTTCTTTAAAAGAAGGTTTTAAGTATTGTCGATTAAGCCTTTTTTTGAACAAGGGAGTGTAGAACTCTTCGTTGTTGTGTTTAGTCCATTTTAAGTGAGTATCATCCGTAGCTGAAATGATAGTATCTAGCGTTGGAGTTTCTATCATTCTGGTAATAGCACTATCCAGTGAGGTTGTAGTAAGTAAAGGAGAAGTAGGTTGTAAAGTTACAATTAGATCATAATCCTTATTTTTAAGCTCCATTGCCTGTAGATATCCATCATAAATTACGGGGTCAAGCGTGGTGCTATCTTCGGCTAATTTTGAGCTTCTAGGAACTACTCCAGCCCCAAAAAGTCTTGCCATACTTTGAATTTCTTCATCTTCACTACTCACAAAAATGTCAGGATGATATATGCTTTTTTTTGCGTTAGTAATAGAATAGTAAAGCAACGGGAATTGACCAAGTTTCCGTAAATTTTTTCTAGGAATACCCTTTGAACCACCTCTGGCTGGAATGATGACAAGTATTGATAGTTTATTCATCGAGATTAACTAACCTGGGTATTAGAGAGTGATTTTAGTTTTAATGGGTATTTCCTACTTCCCCATGCAGAAGGAAATTTCATTATCTCCCAAATATAACTATAGATCATAAAAACTTCTCCTATGTTCAGTAATTCTTTTCTCCTGTTTTCAGGCTTAAGGAATGGAATAAACATAATATTAAGTAGCTTCATAGGGAGCATTAATATTGCAATTGAAAAAATCCAAAAACTTTTTTTGTATAAATGTAAATAACCTGAGAGAATGGATTGAGAAATGATTTTATCTTTAATTCCTTTAGAAGAACCTCCAACTAGATGGGTTACTTTTATGTGTGGGGTGTATATTATTGAGTAATGTGGTGTGATACGGTTAAAACACCATTCTGTCTCTTCTGAATAGAGAAAAAAGTCTGGATCGAACCCTTTGGTTTTTTCAAAGACTTCTTTACTCAAAAACATAAAAGCTCCTGATACGGCGTCTACCTGGGTGTCATTTTTTAATTTGGCTGAGGTATAGTTTCTTTTGAATCGTTTAAGTATTATTGAATTGTTTAGGAATAGGCTAAACAGAGAAATTCGGTTGAAAAAATAACTGGTGTTTTGAGAGCCATCTTGATTGGTTAGTTTGGCCCCTAATACCCCAATGTTAGGAGTTTTTCCATTTTTCAAATCAATGAATTTTTTTAAGCTAGCTTCTATCGCATTGTCTTCTAAAATACAATCAGAATTTAGCAGTAAAATAAAAGATCCTCGAGAAACAGTCATTCCTATGTTGTTGGCCCTTCCAAACCCCTCGTTAACTTTGTTTTTTATTAATTGAGTGTTTGGCAGTGTTTCAATTTGGTCTGGTTTCTCTGTAGAGTTGTTATCAACAACAATAATTTCATAATTTATACCTTTAGTAAAATTATTGATGGAATTAATACACTCGGTTGTTATTTTGAGCGTATTAAAATTTACAATTATTATTGATACGTCTATGTTATTGTTGGTCGGCACTATAATATAGTCTTAAAATATTTTTCTGATCAATGTCCGTAAAGGCTTCAAGAAAAATTTCAGGATCTTAAATAAGATGGAGTCAGGCGGGACAATCGAAGCATTTTTGTATTTGACAAGTTCGGTATGTAGCTTGCTAGGAGAACCTAATGTTTTTATATAAAAGTCGATATGCTTCCGCTCAATGTACTGCAATGTTTTTTCTTTTACATCAAGGGAATGATTCAATGTGGTTTGACGACTATTAGGAAGTTGTCGATAGCATAGGAGGTACTCATTGATTTTGTGTACTTTCCCTCCATTCTTAAGCATTGAGATCCAAAATTCCCAATCTTCGAGTCCATTTCTCATAGACTCATCATAGCCGTTAATTTCTAAACAATCCTTCCTTTTGTATAAGCCTGAAACATGAATGCTGTTGCTCAATAAAAACAATCGCATATCGAAATGTTGATAAATTATTTTTTTATTCGAGGTTCCAAAATACTCAGTGTTACAATATACAACCTTAACATCAGCGTCATTTTGTGCTACTTCGACGGCTTTTTCTATATAAGTAGGTTTTATTTTGTCGTCAGCGTCTAAAGGTAAAATGTATACACCAGAAGCATGTTTAATTGCAGTATTTCTGGCAGCACTTACTCCTTGGTTTATGGTGGATATTACTGTTGTTTTAGGCTGCTTATAGTCAGCAAGAAGATCATTGGTGTAAGGATCTGTAGAACCGTCATTTACTATGATGATTTCAAAGTCTTGATAACTTTGATTCAATACAGATTCAACAGCTTCCTGGATGTATTTTCCGAGGTTGAAGCAAGGTATTATCACCGAAACTAGAGCCATTTATTCTTTAATTTTATTATTGAAAGCGTCATTTTGACCAATCGGCTATTTTTAAGATTGTTATATGAAATTAAATCTTTTTTAGTGTATTCCAACGTTT
>JAHDFW010000002.1:0-7395 GCA_020627945.1 Cytophagales bacterium | reverse complement strand
CGATAGGTTCAAGTAATTCAGACCATACTTTGGTACGCTCAGCAATTAATTTTTTTCGATTGGCTGGATTAGAACTTATTCCGTTCATGTCGAATACTGAAACGTATAGATTCAAATGTTGAAAAGTAATAGCATGTTTTACAAACAGCCTCGTGTAGTGCTCCCAATCCGAAATTATGGATAAATCCTCACGATAATTACCATGCTTTTCAAACAGCGCGCGCTTTATCAGCATAGAAGGATGAGGTAAGGCATCGATGTATAAATCGATAAGTGTTGGTTTGTCTGGGTAATTTTTTGAAACTAACTTGCCTTGTTTATCTAGCTTTAGATTGCCATATATAATATCACCCTGTAACGGATGCTCAAAAACTTCTTTTAAGATGTCATTGTGACACAAGTAGTCACCGGAGTTTAAAAACATACAATATGTTCCACTTGCTTGCGTAATACCTTTGTTCATTCCGTTGTAAATTCCGTTGTCAGGCTCGGAAACCCAGAAATCTAGAAATTTGGAATGGTCTTCTAAAATTTTCTTGCTGTCGTCAGAACTATTAGCATCAATAACGATATGCTCAAAGTTTGTGAAACTTTGAGTAGAAACACTTTTAAGAGTATTTTTCAACCCTTCAGCATTATTGTAGTTTATGGTGATTATTGAAAGAAGGGGAGAGGACATATCGTTGTTTTTAGAAGTAGTTTTACTTCTGTGTTTTAGCATTAATACTTACATAAAAAGCGTAAATATTAAGGTGTTAATTAACTATCATCCTTTTACTAATTAAATTCATTCCAAAGGGTATAAATCTATCGTTTAAGGTCTGTAAAGTTAGTGATTTAGATTTGAAACGCTAAAAAAATGCGTCTAAGCTTTTGAAATGTTTTTGAGAGCTCAGATTTTTTTATGTATTGAAAATTGATTTGGTGCGAAAAAGTAGTTCTTAAGCGAAATTACTTCTTTAAAAAACTTTTAAACTTTTTAAAGAGTAAAAAACTACTGTTTTCCATATGATGGTCCAATTGCCATATTTGAGGCCATACTTTACAAGCGAATTTGCTCCTTTGATTAATGACTTATACTGAATGTTCCAATATGCTTTTTTCCACGCATTAGCTTTATAAATATCTTCTACGCTATGTGATGATCGAAAGTATTGCAGATCAATTTGAAGCATGTCTTTTAAGTATTGGTGATCCAATTGGTAGGAACTAAACCCATTGCTTCCTACAGTAGCAATTACATGGTCAACTTTAGTATGCGTTATTTCGGACGTTGTGAAGCATTTAATATTGAATAACCAATCTGCACATACGGGGTATTTGGTGTTGTAACAGCCCATTTTTTCAAAGCATGATCTGTGGTAAAAAATAGCTTGATGACACATGTTTTTAAAAAGTAAATTGTCGGGAGAATGTTCATTAGGGTGAACCGAGTTTAGAACTTTTCGATAATAACCATAAAGAATCTGATGTGCACTTGAGCCCTCTTCGTTAAGTTTTAGCCAAATTTTCTGAAGAATACCTTTTTCCAACAAGTCGTCGGCCCCTAGGAAGTAGAACCATTGTCCTTGACCCTTTTCGATTCCTTTATTCATAGCATCATAAATTCCAGTATCTTGTTCCGAAAAGAATTTTATATTTTCCTTTAAAAAAGGAGCAACAACTTTGAGCGTATCGTCGGTAGATTGGTTGTCTATTATTAGTACTTCATAATCGCTGAAAGTTTGCTTGTCAATCGATCTTAAGCATTTTTTTAGATTCTTTGATGAATTGTATGATGGAATAATGATACTAAAGAATGGCAATTTTTCTAGATTTACACCGAACTGTAGGTTATAAAGTCCCCCTCTTTTCTGAATAATATCAAATTTAGGACGTTTACAAATATAACGAAAGTAAATTAGGTAAGGCTATAGGTAACTATTCAAAAAATGAGTTTATCATTTTAGAAACGTATTTGATATCCTCAACAGTATGAAAAAATGAAATGGGTAAACTTAAAGTTGTTTCATGAATTTCCTCGGAAACTGAAAAGACTAATCCATCAAATAAATGCTGATAACCTAATTGCTGGTGTGGTGGAATGGGATAGTGTATGTCAGAATTTACTCCATTTTTCTGTAAATAACTTTTTAATTCACTTCTACGATCCGTTCTAATGTTATAAATATGATAAACGTCAAAATAGTCGTCTTGGATTAAAGGTTTAGTGACTTGATCGGTGAGTTCCTTATGATAAACTTCTGCTAATTTTCTTTTGTGGGTGGTAATCTGCTGTAAGTACTTTAATTTAATCGAAAGAAAACCAGCTTGTACCTCATCTAGTCTTGAGTTCAGCCCAATATACTTATTGTGATATTTAATTTCTGAACCGTAGTTTCTGAGTGCTTTAAGTTTTTTATAGTGTTCTTCATTATTGGTGGTTATAGCACCTCCATCACCTAAAGCCCCCAAGTTTTTTGTCGGGTAAAAGCTAAATGCTCCAAAAGTTCCAATGGAACCTGCAATTTTTCCATTTTGTCTGGCCCCATGTGCTTGGGCACAATCTTCAATAACATGTAAGCTATGCTTGTCAGCAAGTTTCATAATGCCTTCCATATCGGATAATTTACCATAAAGATGCACGGGAAGGATTACCTTTGTCTTTGATGTTATTTTTTCTTCAATGAGTTGAACGTTAATGTTGCATGTTTTGGGGTCTGGTTCAACTAGAATAGGTGTTAATTTTGCATTTACAACGGCAAGAATTGATGCTATATATGTATTGGCTGGTATAATTACTTCTGAGTTTTCAGGTAGTTCAAGGCACAAAAGAGATAATACCAATGCATCTAGACCAGAGGCAACACCTACACAGTATTTGACTTCACAGAATTTAGCAAATTCCTCTTCGAAAGTTGATACATTTTTACCAAGCACATACCATCCAGACTCAAGCGTTTCACTAAAAGAATCTTTAAATTCCTTATAAAAAGGTTCGTTCAGTTTAGCTAAATTTTCATAGGGAACTGATCTATTCATAGGGCTCAAAAATATAATCGTCAATGTTGTATTCAGTTGACGCAAATACCATTAAAATAGCATCTGGACTGAATGAGTGCATGTTGTGCCAATCCTCCGGTTCCAAGATTAGACACTTAGATGGTTTGTCGAGCAAGAAATTCTCCTCTTTTGTCCCATCATTATTATAAATAACACAACTTCCTTGGATGCAGGTAGCAGCTTGAATGGTTTTTTTGTGACGGTGTTTACCTCGCACGGATTCATCCACTCCATAAATGTAAAATACTCTTTTAATATCAAAAGGAAGAACTTTTTCTATCACCGTGAGGTTTCCTCGTTTATCTGTAAAGGTTTGTAAGTCTATGAAGTGCGCCATTTCTTTATTTTAGCGTATATATTATATATGATCGATCCAAATTTACCCAAACCGAATGTAAAACAAATGTAATAATTGAAATAGAAAAATATGGAAGGGTTGTTGATAATAAATTTAATCAAGGATTTATCGGAAGCGTTTTTAATCCTTTTTATTCCTGAATCTGAGTTGTTGGAGTCATAAGCTTTAAGCGCATGAATGTAAGGAATGTAAATTATTTTCATTTCCTTCAAAGAAGTATTGTGTGCTTGGTATTCGCGAAGCCCAGTAAGGAATAGGGAACTATTGAATTGCCTAAAATGATGATAGTGATAATAAATCAGTTTTTCGTTATCAATGTAAATAGATTCGCCTTTTCGAGAGATTTGGTATTGGTCTATATTCCATGGTGCTACTCCGGCACCTTTATGATCTAATATGCGTACTTTTCCAGGATACAATTGTTCAAATTGATCAAGGTATTTTTGGTCAGCAAATCGTGTTTCTTCATATCGATCGTAGCACCATTCAATACATTTTTCCATCCACCATTTTAGGCAGTTAATACCATGTTGGTCATTTTTGAAAGATTGAAAACTTACATTATAAACGCCATGCTTTTCTAAACGGAAGAGAATCTTGGTGAATTTATGAGGTGTAATCTGAATGGAATGATTCTCAAAATCTTTGAAAATTAAATTGGGGTCTGAAAAGAATAGGATGTCTGCATCCATTGTAGTGATATGCGGGATTTCACTATGCTTTTCTAGTATGTACAGAGGCAACGCGGGGCTCAAGGTGAAGTAATATTCTACTATAGATCGGTTTGATTTTGCATCAGCAAGTTCACTGTTCCAAGTCTCAATTTCACTAAGCGTTATAGTTGATACTTCTGGGTAATAATTATTATTTGAGAAAAAATCTTTGGTTTCTTGATCGAGACATAATACAAACAGTCGGAAATTAGTGGAAGAATGCTTTTTAATTGATTCCAACAAGGCTAAACCTCTTGAAAGGTAATTAATGTCAAATAGGGTGGCAAAATTTAGCATAAGTAAATTTGGACTAAGTTAAATAACATAATACTCTATTAAAGCGAAGCTGATTCTTATTGAATGATCTTAAACTCTAAGAGCGTGACCTATCATTTTAAACGGAACAAAAAACCTTTCCAATATGCTTGAACCCCATTAACTACAACTGGGGGAGTATGATCGGATTTGAAATTACTTATTAGCTCGTATTTTTTGATCATTTTAGACAGAAATTTTTCTTCAGATAGGAACCAGGCAGGATACGTTGCTTCATAGATTTGTTTTGGCACGTGTTGTACTACGAGTTGTTCCGTTTTTTTCATGAAGGCCGTAGAATTTATAATTATATATGGTAAATCTAATTCTAAAACTGTTTCAATAAATTCATAAGGAGCAGGTAAATACTGTAACGAATTAGAAATTAGCAGACATTGGTTTGGAAGGTGAAGGCAATCCTCAATTTTATTCACAAATTTTAAAGTCTGATCTTCAAACGTTTTTTTTCCCTCTTTTACAAAATGAGATTGCTCTACTATATTCCATGAGAATTCATTCAAATGATTTAAATAATCTTTATTTTGATAGTATGTACTACCTAAAGATCCTCCGAAGTCTATTAAGTTAAGCTTATTGCCATATTTACTAGCGACCCATAATAAATTGCTAATTAAAGCCCAACTATACTGTTTGTGATGGAATACAACAGAATCTCTTTCATAAGCAGCTTGTCCATTTTTAACTTTTAGAAGTGAGGTTTTTACTTTGTCTAAAATGTTATCTTGATGATAACCCGAGCTTTTGGTTAAAGCCTGCTCCCAGTTCTTATAGTTGCCAATCCAAAGCGAATGTGTAATAGGCTCATTTTTTTTTAGTTTACGAAAAATAATAAGGAAAACGGGCGGAATGAATTGTTTTATGAGTTTTTTAAGCTTCATTTCGTTGTATTTTAACTTTGAGCAATCGTAGCAGATATAGAGGAAATTTTATATAATAACGGAACATACCTCCGACTCCTTTTTTTTGTCTACAAAGGGCGTAATATAGTCTGTTTTGCTGCTGCAATGTACGGTGTGCTGGTGCGGTTAGCAGGTCGTTCCATTTCATATATCTAGAAGAACTCAGATGTTTTGATTCAATATCTTTGAAGAAGCTCAACAGTTCTTCATAGTTGTAGCCAATTTGTTCAATTAGTTCTTTCCCAAGGTGATTAACAAACCCTAGAGCCAATATTTTTTTTTGCGTCGTATCTAATTTGTCTTTCCAAGCTGTTAAATAATCTGTGACTGGTTTTTCATGTTTATGTATACTTTTTGGATCTACAAGTTTCCCTTTTAAAACTCCGATTTTAGATTGATATTGGATCATTTCCTCTTGAAATTCTACGCCTATATAATTGCAAAGTTTTTGAATCTCTTGGTATGGGTTTAAAACGATATCCTCGTACTTCACAAAGTGACATTTTTCTTGGTGTTCGGCATATGCAGATACTAATTGTTTGTAGCCATTCATTAAATCGTTTCGAATTCCATTTTCTCCGAGTACAGACAAGTTCCCTCGTACCATGGTTGTTATAAACGAACTAAATGTTCCAAGAGGGTTTCTAACTAAGAAAACGAATTTGGCATCTGGAAATATTTTAAATATTTCTGGGAGTGCTTGGTAGTAACGACTGGTTTTGTCTATGAAAAATGTTTTGTTGTTTTCTTTTAGAAAGGTTTCATATAAGTGCGATGCCATTTTTCGAACCGCAGTATAATATTCCTGTTCTTTATTTTCGAGTTGATCTAAAAAATCTGTGATTGCAATACGGCAAATTTCATGATCGTAAGATGATTGTATAGCCCCTTTTTTTAAACTTAAGGCTTGAGGGAAAAGAATCCAAGGTTCTGCAGTAGCGATCATTTCGGAATGGCTACCTAGGATATGTTGTAGCATGGTAGAGCCACTCCTCGGTAGAGAAATAATAAATACAACGTTGTTTTTACTCATTAGATTTTGTTTATTTCCCAATTTAATTTAGGGTGAATAACTCCTGCACGATTAGCGTTTACTATTAACCCTAACTCATTAATTTCAAACGAAATAACATCTTCTATGATGTTTAGAACTTCGATGCTTGGGGTATGGCCTGCCAACGTAATACTGTAAGCCCCTTTTTTTAAGATATTTGGAGGAATCTTTATTTTAGCTAGGTATTCGGTATTTAAAGATTCATTCCTTGTAATATTTTCGTCACTATCCCAAGAAGTAAAAATAACTACACCACTTTGATCAATGACTCTAAAAAGTAGTACAAATGCACTTACTGGCTTTGTTACTTTGTATTTAAGCTCTACGCAAATAGGATCGTTATATACGAAGGTGTATTGAGGTTTTCCTTTGCCATTTGATAATTTCATATCAATAAATGACAACCCATTCCGTTCAGCATTGATTAATTTATATCCAGTTCTGTTTTCTAAAGAATCTCGAATTAAATAATTTTTAATACCTTCATTAACCCCTCCTTCAAACGATACTGAGCCATTTTTAAGAACTACGATTTTAGAACATAGCGATTGTACTGAAGCCATATTATGACTGACAAAGAGTACAGTTCTTCCTTGCTTAGAACTGACATCTTGCATTTTTCCAATGGCTTTTTTTTGAAATTCCGCATCTCCTACGGCAAGGACTTCATCTACAACTAAAATTTCCGATTCTAAATGCGCGGCGACACCAAAGCCAAGTCTTACCATCATACCTGATGAGTATCTTTTTACAGGTGTATCAATGTATCTGGCCACACCTGCAAACTCTACAATTTCTTCTAATTTTGACTTGATTTCGGGCCTGGTCATCCCAAGAATGGCACCATTTAGATAAATGTTTTCACGTCCTGTAAGCTCGTGATGAAAACCAGTGCCAACTTCTAGCAAGGAAGCTATTCTACCCTTTGCTTTAATAGTCCCAGTTGTGGGGCCAGTTACTTTTGATAGTATTTTTAGTAAAGTTGATTTACCT
>JAHDFW010000074.1 GCA_020627945.1 Cytophagales bacterium | reverse complement strand
TGAATGGAGCCTCCTGCACTAGATTTGCTTACAATTGATCTACCAGTAGGATCATACAACTGAATTTCAAAAGGTCTTATTTGGTCCATTTCTATATAAAGGTCGCCTTCCGTTGGGTTAGGATAGATTCTAATATTCGTGGAATGAAGAGGATTTATACTTCCTATTATTTCTGGAGCAATTGTCAGGTTAGTAGTAATTGAACTATCACATCCTTCAGCTGTAGTGAACATATCCACATAGATTCCAGTCATCGTTTGGTTTTGTCCTTCTGCGAAGTATGTACTTCCGAACGGTATGGTTGTATCAACAACTGATGTGTAACTTTCCCAGATTGTTACCTCGTATGTTAAAACACTATCGCAGTGGATTAATACTTCATTAGTATCATAATAAGTCCCCGTAGAGGTCCAAATTTGGCCATTAGGACCCTCGTATTCATCACAAGCAGAAACGGTATCTCCGCAAGGGGTGGACATAATATATACGGTGTAATCTTCTACGTCGCCAATAAAGTTATTGGTACAAATGGCAGGAGCGCTGTTGGCTTCTGCGGCTATCCGCATTCTCAAAGGGGTGTCGAGTGTGGCACCATAATCCATTACGATCTGTGTAGTAAACTCGGTTTGAGCGGAACCGGCAGCTAAGATGTCAGAATAAACTAACTCGCTAACTTCAAATGTTCCGTTATCATTAAAATCAATGTAGACCTCAAACTCTTCGTCATAAGAGGTGTTAACGTTAACTGTCAAGGTAAGATCAGCAGTGTCACCAACGGTGAATGTAGCTATTTGGTTGCATGAAAAATCGGTATACGCCGCATTAATATTGTTATCCGTAGTATTATCTATACCACCGAATTTCACATTAGAAACCGTGTATTTACAAAAGCATTCGTTGTTACTAGTAGGAGTACAGGCTACAGTTGGAGTAGCATCAATAATGTTTAAATGATCCGTAATTGTTTTTGAATCCGTTCCAACTCCATTGTCAACACTCAAGCTTACTGAATAAATACCAGCATTATTAAATGTAACAGAAGGATTAACATCGTTTGAAATAATAGGGGAGTCAATTCCATTATCAAAGGTCCATGTATAATCAATATCATCCCATACTCCGCTAATAAAAGTATTAGGGGTGCAAGTCGTTAAACTGTTAAAATCAATTGTAGTTCCAACACATCCACCAACTGAAGAGCCTTCAAAATCGGTTACAGGAGAATCAATTGGAGTAAGTCCTGGACTAGTAAGAAAAGAAGCTCTAGTGGTTGTTAACGCCAACTTTGCTCGTGCGGCTTGATCTGCGGTAAATTCTGTTTTACATGAAGAATTTGAATAGTCCATAAAGTTATGAACAAACAGAGTATTGGAGGAGTTGCCATCACATGAATTTGTTCCAGCCGGATTACATCCAGAGCTTCTAACATGTGGGGGAGTATCGGCGCAGCAATCTCCAACATCATTCCCACAACCATTTCCAACAGGACATTGAGCCCCATCCATATCTCCTTCGAACGTATGATAGAGATTCAAAGCATGACCAAATTCATGAGCTAAAGTACTTGCAAAACGATTAAATCGATCGTAACGAATTACTGTACCGTCCACAGTGTTTCCATGTGCACCAGCATAGAACGCATAACCAGTTGTACCGTTGGTTCCATTGTCTAATTCTGAGATTACATATATGTTGTAAAAAAAAGAAGGTTCCCAACGACTTAATGATTTCAAATAACTATCTGTGATTCCCATAGTTGTCGTACGTTCGACTCCAAAATTCATGTATTCGGATTCTCCAGTCATATCATAACGAACAATACCATCTGTACAGTTTTTATCCTCATCTTGCACAGCTAAAGCAAACTCAATTTTAAGATCAACACCAGTTGCGATACCCCATTCACCAGTGATACCTCTTAGTCTTTGATTAGCTGCTTTAAGCCCATCAACAATATCTTCAGTTGAGATGTTCGTACCATCACCTATATCTTCACCTTTATGCATAATGTGAACAACCACTGGAATTCGGTATATAGTATCCGCCAAAACCGAACGTTGAGCCGAAAATTGTAACCATTTTTTATCAAACTCAACTTGTTTGTTTCGATACTCCGTATCATTAGCCATCATTTGCTTATGTAAATCCGACGTTCCACATTGATCATCGATTTGGCAAAAACCGTTTATTGAAAATGTTAGAAGTAGTACCGCTCCTAAGATTTTAAGGTAAGTCATTTTATAATTGTTTTAGGTCAAGGTATACCAAAGTTACAAAAAAAAATGTTTAAAATCATAGTGGTTAATGAAGGGGGTGGGATTTCCATATCAATTTCAGATAGTATTAAAAAATATGAGAGGAACTGGAAAAAGAGAATTATTCCGAAACTATACTATTTTTACAAAAAAAATCCTCTTATGAAAAACATACTAGTACTCTTGTCATGTATAATTTCCCTAACTGGTTTTTCTCAAGATTGGGAGCAATTGTGGTCTCCTGAAGGGGATACACTAAAAATTACTACACTTAAAGAATTGAACAATAAGCTTTGTATGACCACATCACACAGAGGCCGATTTTATTGTTCCGAAGATACTGGAAAATCATGGGTGCAATATTTAGATCTTTATGGAACTACACATAGCTCAGTATATTTTGATAGTACCTATATGGTTGGTGCAGAATTCGGAATTCATACGAGTAAGGATTTGGTAAACTGGAATTATTACAATGATTGGGGAATGAAATATAACGAGGATTTTATGGTGGTAAACGATACTAGCTTGTTTGGTGGAGCAGCTCAACTTTTAAATCGTACAATTATGGATAGCAATTGGAGCGTGCCCTCTACAAAACCTTTTGGATCTACTCTCGCTTACACCTCTGATGAAACAGAGCATATTTACGCGGCTTCTCGGGCTGAAGGAGTATATAAATACTTCATTACTTCTGATTCATGGGAAAAAATATCCAACGATTCAATGATGGGGACTTGGTTTTCAGACATAACGTATTCATTTGGACATTTATATGTCAATGGCAGGTATGGTTCCCCCGTATTTCACAGTGTTGATGAAGGAAAAACTTGGGAAACATTTCCATACTATACCGCAAATTTTACCAATCAAAACGGGAAATTAATATTCCCAATTAATTCAAAGGTTTTGGTGAGTGAAGACGGAGGAGAAAATTGGACATCCTATCACTATTTTGGGAGTGGTATTCCTTATGACTCTAAAGTAATGATATACAAAGATTACATGTTTGCTTATTCCTATGGAAAAGGACTCTATAGGATAAAAATTAGTGACTTGTTACAAGAGAATTTTAATCTTTCTATAGGTGAAAACAACCAATTGAAAGTACAGGTAGTCAATAATATAAATGGCAGTATAATGGTGAAAAGTCAATACATAACTAAGGGAATTGTAGAACTTTTTAGTTTGGAGGGGAAATTATTAAGCCAAGGTAAATTTGACCAATTAGCCATTATCCCAACAGAACGATATCCGAATGGACTCTATGTTGTCAAAGTTTCTTGTGATAAGAAGGTTTTTGTAAAAACAGTTATGATCAAATCTCGATAATTATAGACAAATCAAGATCGTATATTAGTTGGTTAAACAATTGGTCTAATTTGGATAAAAGTCCTAAATGTTTAGCCAATAGCTAATCAGATATTAAACCACCCCTTTTTTATGTAGATTACGCAATCTTCTTCGTCTAAATAACCTGATTTGTGTTCTATTTGCGTGGTTATTATAACTGTTTACCGAACCTTATACAATCGCTCCATGAATTCTTTGGTCTCAAGAATATGAGCTCCCAAATGCATTTTGTAAGGCATTTCCATTCCAAGATCCCAAAAGGCAAAACCTTGTTTTTCTAGCCACTGAGCTGTGAGGATCATTTGGACTTTACCAGTATTATTTTCTAAATGAAATCCTGATAAACTTGTATAAACACCTCCAACACGATATCCAATTTCACCAGCTACTAATTTGCCCTCCTTATTCCATAGTTCAAAAGTCCATACCTGCACGTTAGGGTTTGGAGATGCTTTATGTAAGGCAGAAAGTGTTTTTTGTAATGAAGGGTGAATCCAATTTTCTTCCCTTTTAGGGTACTTATGATAAGCTATGATCTGTTCAATTACGTTATCATAATTGTTGTTGCAAGTCAATGTGTAGGAATCTAATGACTTTCGGATTCGTTTAGACACATGCAAATCTTTGAAGTCTAAAACACACCGCTCAAAATGTAATTTTGGGATTAATAGGGGAACTCCATCATCCAACTCCATCATCATGGGTAGAAAGCCATGATACATTAAATTAGCTACGAACTGTTCATTCATCTCTAACGCAATGCAAAATTCTTCACGGTTCGAGTCAGCAAGTAAATGATCAATAGTTTCTTGGATCGTGTGTGGCTGAATAATGGCAAGCATAGGTCTAAAGATATTAAAATTCTTAATAGATAAAATAGGGAAGCTAATAGGATTGGCTATTTAGAAATGCCGAAGTTCTTGCAAAACTATCTTTGATAAGATGTACCAGGTTAAAAATGAAATAAATACTCGACTTTTGAATCGCTAAAAGTTTTAAACAACTACTTTTGGTAATACTTAAAATCATTCTAACTGATCAAGAATTGCTTAAAAGTGTTTCTATATTACTGCTGTTTGTCTGTACGCTAGGGTTTGCTAAAGAAACCTATCTAGATACTCTAAAAGCAGATTTGGATGGGATAGAAAATCCAAAAGAACACTTGTACAAACTGTTATCTACGGAAAGTGACTATTACAGGTTGGCCGTTATTTCTAATAAGTTAGGTCTGGAATTTCAAAAAGAAAGCAAGTTAGATTCTGCTTATTATTGTCATAAGAAGGCGTTAGGTTTCGCGCTTAGAGTTAGTGATAACAATGAAGAAGTTGGTGTTTCTTATAACAAAATTGGAATAATATATTATTACAGAGGGGAGTTAGATTCTGCAATCATCTTTTTTGAGAAATCAATCCCTTATTATCAGGACAAAGGGTTGAGAGCCAATTCGTTCAATAATCTGGCTATTATGCACAAATATAATTCTGCTCCAGATATGGCAATCGAAAAATATTTATTGGCGTTTGATATTTATAAAGAACTAAAAGACACTGTTAAGCAAGTATTTGTTCTAAGCAATATAGGGGCGCTCTATAATGATTTGTCGACTTACGATAAAGCCGAAGAGTATTTAAATAAAGGAGTGGGGTTAGCTCAAAAATCTCATGACAAAGATGGTGAAATTCATTGTAAAGCCAACTTAAGTAAAACTCTGATTGATTCTAAAAAGAATGGGAATGTAGCTGAGCTATTAAACGAGTGTATTAGTCATTATGAACAAACTAAAGAATATCAATACCTGATTACTAACAAAAATAATTTAGCCAATTATTATGATGAGCAAGGGCAAAAAAAGGAGGCTCTTAACAGCTATTTAGAAGTTTTGGATTTAATTGAGTCTACAGGTATTGAAAATGGTAAAGAAGCAGTATTGATTAATGTAGGTACAAGTTATCAGGAGTTAGGCCAGTATAAAAAGGCTTTGTTCTACCTGAATAGTGCTTTGATTTTTTCTAAAGAAAATAACCTTGTTGTACGTTACGAACCCATATATGAGAATTTATCATCCGTTTATCAAAGTATGAATAAGCTGGATTCATCGTTGTATTATAAAAACTTACAGATAGCCTTAAGAGACTCTTTGGATAATGTAGAACGTGAAAAAAAGATGATGGAGCTCGAAGCTGAACATCAAAATAAAGAATTGAATTCAGATTTACAGTTCACTCAAAGCGAATTGGACGAGACTGAAAAAAGAAGAGCTTTAATTTCCAAAAGCTTAGTGTATTCATTGATAATAATATTAATAACTGTTTTTGGAGTATTTATCTTCTATTATAGATATAAAAAGAAAAAGCTTTTAGCTGATCAATTGAAAAGGGAAAACCAGTTGAATCAATCTGAAATTCAGGATTTAGAATCCACTTTAGGATCTAAAAATGAAGAAATAGAAACACTAAGTAGACTGAAAGAAAAAGGCAAATTACCGTATCCCAAAAATTTAGATGTTTTAACAGAAAGAGAGCGAGAAGTTTTAGTTGCTGTACAAGAAGGGTTGAAGGATCAAGAAATTGCTGATAAGTTGTTTATTTCTATTACTACGGTTCGCACACACTTACGAAAAGCTTATTCTAAAATTGATGTTCGGAATAGAGCAGAAGCCATTCAATTCATTTCAAAATTTGAGGTCTAAAGACTTCCGTCATCAGACATCTTTTAAGGATCTAAAATAATCGAATCAATATTTTGACGTAGATCATGGTGTGAATATCATGAATAATTCATGCTTCAGTCATAAATAAGCTTGTTGCTTCTCATCATCATTTCTAATGAAAAACACCTTCTAAACATTGAATTAGACATGTTTTTAGAATATCATCATTTCTGATGAGGCCAGTTCTATTCGATTTTTTCACCTTTGAATCACACAAATTCAAAAATGCGAACGGTGAAAAACACATTACTCACATACCTATTTATACTAACTATAAGTGGCTACTCACAAACTGAATTTTACTCCAGCAACGGAAAGAATAGAATTTCGGAAGAAGCGTTTCAACAAATGAAATCCGAAACCAAAGCTAAGTATAGTGAAATTATTGGTAAAGAAATGTTCGTTGCTCCTGCAATGGAAAACATTACTACTAAGCAAGACTCGGTTATCTATGAGTTTAAACTGAATGTAAAAGATCAAGAACAGGAAGATCAATTTAAAATTTACCGCGCTTCTGAAATGATTTTTCAGCGATGCGAAGATTATTATTTGGTAATAAAACCACGTCCAACAATCGTTTGTTTTTGGTCTTCAAGCTCACCAGAAAGTATAGAGTTATTCTCGGTTATTAATAAGATTGAAAAAGAACATAAAGGGCTATTCAACATTGTCTCTATAAGTCCAGATTCGCCTTCTGTTGCAAAAATCTTTTTAGAAAAACACCCGTTCAATTTTGTACACCTTCTCGGGGAATCACAGCTGGTAGATTTATTAGGGATAAAAAAGTATCCAACAGTATTTTTTATGAACAGCGACAAGACAATTCAGTTTGTAAAAGAAAATGTTAAGACAAGTAAGAATATTATAGATCAACTAAAATAAATGAAAAAAACGATTACAATACTTCTAATATTCATAAGCATAATAAGTTACGCACAGCAACCTACGTTAGAGTGGGTGCAAAGTTATGGAGGAATAGAAAATGATTTTTCAGAATCCATAGTGGTTGATGACAATGGGAATACGTATGCAACAGGGAGCTTTATAGATACAGTAGACTTTGATCCAGGAAACGGAGTGTTTAACTTAATCTCGGCCTCCAATTATAACCCTGATATTTCGATTCACAAATTAGATTCAAATGGTAATCTGCTTTGGGCAAAATCAATAGGAAATATTGGTGCTGAATACGGAAAAAAAATAGCATTAGATAATTCTGGTAACGTTTACGTAGCTGGCACATTTGTAGATACCGTTGATTTTGACCCAGGGGTTGGTGTATTTAACTTAAACAACCCTTCGTCCAGAGATGCTTTTATTTTAAAACTGGACAGTGACGGAAGCTTTGTTTGGGCTAAATCGATTAGCAGTTCTAACGCACAAAACGTATTTGCGATAGCCGCGGATGCATTAGGTAATGTTTATACAGGAGGTACATTTAGTCAAACTGCAGATTTTGATCCAGGAGCTACTGAATTTGAACTAACTTCCAATGGGTCAGGAGATTACTTTATACAGAAATTAGATTCTAACGGTGATTTTGTATGGGCCCAATCGTTTGGAGGTGCTTCATACGATTATGTTTATGGCATATTGATAGATGATAACAACGATGTTTTGATGACCGGAGGATTTAAGGATACGGTTGATTTCGATCCAGGTGTTGGAACATCAAACTTTATTTCGAATGGAGGGTTTGATTATTTCATTCAAAAACTAGATGAGAATGGAGATTTGTTATGGGTGAAAACTACAGGAGGCGTAGGTAGCGATATTGGAATAGCATTGACTCAAGGTAGTTCTGGGGATATTTATGTAGGCGGAAAGTTTTCGGATACAGTAGATTTTGATTTTGGAACAGGAACTACGGACGTCATTTCGAATGGTTCTGCCGATTACTTCATCCAGAGATTAACGACAAACGGAGATTTAATATGGGTTAAATCCGTAGGAGGAACCGCAGCAGATGAATTGAAGGCTCTCGCATGTGATTTGCGTGAAAATATTTATGTGCTAGGTTATTTTAATGATACCGTTGATTTTGATCCGAATGCCGGAGATACAACAATAGTTTCAAATGGGGTTAATGACATATCTATTCAAAAACTAGACTCTACGGGGAATTTGATTTGGGTAAAAACCTATGGTAGTGTGGGTTATGACAATGGAAACGCCGTTGTTGCAGATCAACAGGGTAATATCTATTTGACAGGGATTTTTCAGGATACCCTTAGTTTAATTATTCCAGATTCGTCTTTACATTCAAATGGGGGCTACGATGGTTTTATAATGAAATTGTCGCAGATAGAAGAAGACACCGTGATTGTAGATACCGTGATTGTTGATACGATTCAAGCCTTAAACGAACTGAACATAAGTCAAATACAACTTTATCCAAATCCTACCAGAGGACAGTTCAGCATAACTTTGGATGAAAATAGTACACAAATAGACCTCCAGATCTTAGACCTTAGTGGAAGAGTTGTTTTTGAAACTTCATCTCCAAAAAAGCCTGTAATTAAGCTGAACTTTGAAGCACCCAAGGGCATCTATTTTGTGAGAATTGATAACGGTCGAAATCAATCCATGATAAAACTAATAAAGCAGTAAATCTTAAATCAATAATTATATAAAACTAAAATCAAGCAAAATGAAAAAGACATTATTTATTGTAGCAGTTGCATTAGCAACATACTCTTGCGGGCCTAGCGAAAAGGAAGCAAAACAGCAAATTGTAAATACAGCGGTACAGACGGTTTGTGACTGTTTTGAGAAAAACCAAAGTGACTGGTTATCCTATAAAAAGGAGTGTAATGAGAAAATTAAAACTATGCGATACCTAATTGATGATGATACTGAGGGACTTAAGCAGTTTAATGAGAAAGTTGCTGAATGTGACAAGTATTTCAAAAAGGAGTAGCCTAACGTAGAAAGTAGTCTCTTTCTTCACACAATAACCTTATCGATTAACAAAAAGAAATATTCAAGATGAAATTACACCAAGATTATATCATCGCTGAACAGGCCAATATGATTGATTTGACCAATTTTACAAAGCAAATTAAGTGCGTGTTTATAGGTACAAAAAATTACATGTTTGCGATCCCTTATAACATGGTAGATTTTAGACCTGGATATGCAACAGATACTACCGAAACCACCGACATGTATTATGAAGGAATGGGATTACAGGAGTTTCTTCTGGAAAAAGTAAAAGAGCCCAACCTAGAGGTTGAAAATTTTGAACAGTTTGTTATCAATGAGAATTTCAATGGTGTGCAGATGCTCAATATTAATACATATCTTAATCGGTTTAAAGTGCAAGCCAACTTTTGGGGAAGCGGCATAACCTACAATAAGGGTGAAAGTAGAGTAGGATGGAAACCTTTTGTTTTGAGGTATAAAAAAGAAAAAAAAGAGGTATTGGCGTTTTACGAAACGCATCCAAAATATGTCACCAAATAATAAGCGTATGAGCTGGGGTTTACCACCGAAATGTAAGGTTATACATCAATTTGAAAATGTGAGCTTTAGTACGATTAACGATTCAGTTATCAATGCATTGATGAATACTAATTTTGAAATTCGTGAAAACTCTGGTTATAGTATTACTGGTGTTAAAAAAAAGAGAATGACCTTGATGAGCTTTTTTGCCTTATCTAGACCTAGAATTGACCTAGTTATTTTGTTGACTAAAACAGGGCGTTTAACTATTAATTCAACATACGACTATAATTCAAGTACAGGAATAGCATTTAATGATAGAGGTCAACAAAAGAAAGAAATAGCACTTCTTTTGGAAGAGATCATTTATATCGTTGAGCGCAATGATGAATTTGAAAAACATGGAACGATTGACGGTGAAAAAATAGAATTCAATTAAAAGAAGTAAATGATACAATGGAAGCGATAACAACGACCATAATAAACGAAGAATCAAATTTAACCGATATGAAAGTAGTTGGAATAATAGGGGTGTTGCTAGGTGTAGTAGGGCTGCTGGTTGGTGTGTATTGTCAATTAGGAATAATCCCCAAGTTTAACGCATTGGATCTTCAATATGATCTGAATGAGATTGACAGGGCGTTGTGGAGAACATTGGCAGACCAAAAATTCATATTAGGAAGTATAGCTCTGTTTTTAGGAGCATTAGCTTCAATCATTGGTTTGTTTACAAAGTTAAAGAAGCAGAAAATAGGTTGGATAGCGTTGGGTATTGGACTCGCTTCATTTCTTTTAGGAGCCTTACAGTCGACTCATATGTTTAGCTAAAGATCTATACTAAACTGTAGAGCAGTATCGCAAATAAAGCGAAGTGAATTGAACTTCGCTTTATTTGTTCTAATTTATCATTTGTTTGTTCCTGCAAATATTTCTATTAGAAGTTACGCTTATGTGGGATAATATCGCTACATTACTTCTTTGAGAATGTAGAAATAATGAAAAATTATCCAAAAATATTGTCATTGTCTTTGTGCTTGTTTGGACTGATGGTTTGTAACGGGGCAACTCAGTTAGTAACGAATACCAATGATTCTGGACCAGGATCGTTGCGCGAAGCTATTTTAAATGCTAATAACGCTGACAAAATAAAAATTTCGCCAACATTATTGTCAGGGGGCAGTGATACAATTCACTTGGAATCAACTATTGATATTACCAAAGGATTATTTATTGAAGGCACGTATAATTCTACAGACACTATTTTTATAAGTGGTGGCGATAGTGTTCAAATTTTCAATATAGATATGCCGAGCAACGCAGTTTATTATCACATGACTTTTGACAGTGTAGTAGCTATAAATGGAAGGGGGCAGTTCGGAGGATTTGCGTATTTAGACTATTATTACACCTTGGTGGACTGGATTGTTACTATCAACGATTGTGTTTTTCGAAACAACTACGCTACTAATAGTGGAGGTGTATTTAGTACTGGGTATTCTACTGCAACCGGAAAAGGGACGGTCAGGGGTTCACACTTTATAATTAGACGAAGTAATTTTATTGGAAATAGTGCTAATTCTCGAGGTGGAGCACTTTATATAAATAGTTACACGGCATCTAATTTAGAGTCTCAAATTCAAGTAGATATCGAATACTCTAACTTTATGCATAATTCAGCTGGTAGTTCTGGAGGAGCTATTTATACCTATATCAAACAAGCTTATGGAGGTTGGACTTATTATCCAGAAGGAGTGAGTACAAATATAGATCTTGTACGCTCGTCTATGTGTTACAATAGTGCTGGAACTACTGGAGGAGCTATCTATCAATATGCAGATGGTAATGGACCAACGTTAGCAGGAAATAGTGATGAAACACATTTATTGGTAAGCTATAGTACCCTAGTTGAAAATAGTGCGATCAGTCATGGAGGAGCAATTATGCAGGATGCGGAAGACGAAGCCAATCTAAGAATTAATTATTCGACTTTAGTAGAAAATACGAGTTTCACCGAGGGCAGTGCTTTTTATAATATTTGTAGATTTTTAGGCAATGGTAAAATCTCTCTTTTTAGTAATATTATAGCACTCAACGATGGTAACCCACTTAAAGAAAATAATATGTTTAATGATGGTGTAAACCAAAGTTTTACTAAAAATTATTCGTCTGGATATAATGTGCTAGAATTGAATCAAACCATGAACCTCTATACACCAAGTTCGGATGATTATGAAATAGCGACCACTAGTAATTTACCTTTTGAACCACTTGCTTTAAATGATTTTGGGACATATACATTAATTCCAATGAGTGGCAATGTAGCTATAAATGCAGGTGCCACGTCGGCTGTAGAGGATGCGCAAAATGGACCAATATTGGGCGTTAGAGATGTTGGTGCTGCTGAAAGTGATATTTGTGGTTATATCCCTGTAGAGCTTAAAGACACTATTTGTAGCAGTGAATCGATAAATTTTAACGGAAAGATCTTAACGGAAGAAGGAATGTATTTTGACACCGTACCTGGATCCGGAGGCTGTGATACTGCTTTTACATTCGATTTAAAGGTAAATGAATCGGTCGTACCTGAAGTTTCTCTTACCATTGCTCCAAACAACATTGTAATGGAGGGTACAGAAGTAGATTTTACGGTTACTGTTATCAATGGAGGTACGAGCCCTTCGTATGAGTGGTACTTAAATAACGTTCCTCAAGGAGTCGATGGCCCAGCGGTAACCTCAAGTAATTTAGCAAATGGTACCGAAATATATTGTGTGGTTAATTCAAGTGCACTTTGCGCTAACCCTATATCTGTTCATAGCGATACGATTCAGATGACGGTACATAAAAACAATGATGAGCCTTGTGATGCGATTGAAATGATCGTTTTTGAAGATTGTAACTTTTCTTTTTTCAACAACGATGGAGCAACAGATTCTCCGCTGGTAGGAGATAATAGTTGTGCACCGGGAAGTGGGAGTGATATTTGGATAAAATATAGAGCTCCCTCGACCAATGATATTGCATTTACCACATTGCAGGGAACAATGACAGATGCAGTAGTTACGGCGTATGAAGGAGATTGTGCAACAGGTTTATTCGAATCTGGATGTATTGATAATGTAGGGTGGGAGAAAATGCCTTATGGAACCATTTCACAAAATGAAACAGGAGAATATTATTACTTAAGAATTTCTAGTTGGGAAACTGGATCGTTCGCAATTTGCTTGGAGGAAATAACTGATAGTACATTGAGTGTAGGGGAGCCCATTACCCATACTAAAAATACAATTCAAATGTTCCCTAACCCAGCTAGTAAAGAAATCCAAGTGAGTTCCAGTGGTATAAATATGACAGAGGTGGTTATGTTCAATTCATTAGGTCAAGAAGTACAAAGACAGGTACTTCAAGGCTTGTCTCAACAGTTGGATGTAAGTACGTTGGAAGCCGGTGTTTATTACGCACACATACTTATGGAAGATGGTGGTGTTGATAATATTCCAGTTACGATTGTCAGATAGCGCTTAATATAATTAGAAGAAGAGTGGACGAAAGCCAGTGTTATAGCTTAAGGTACTGACATAGCGTTAAAATTCGTTTATACCATAAAACAACTTTTTATAATTTTGGACCAGAGAGACTAAGTGAACTTCCGGAGTGACCAGGTGAAAATCGATTTATGGTAAGGCTATCCATCGAAAACTGTCCAGATATCATTGTGCTTTCAAAGCGAAATACATTTTTCGTTTTATCTTCATCACTTTGCTTTAATACGTTCAAGGTAGAATTGAAATGTAAATAGGCTAGTCTAGATACGTCCGCATCATTTGTAATTAATATTTCTCCAATATAATCTGATTTCTTATCATCAACGGCATTGAGAAATATAAGTTCTACTTCCGTTACATGATCGTTTACCATAAATACCTGTTGAGGCTCATCATACCCATCAACAGCTTCAAATGACCACCCCTCACTCTTACCTTCGATACGAAAATTACCTTCGAAACTGGTCAAATCAACATTTTTTGACTTAAAAATACAGCTTGAAAAAGAGATTACGGATAAAATATAAAGTGTAATCCGAATATTAGATATGTAACTAATCATAAATTTTAGGATTTATAAAAGGTATAACGAACGCTTCATATATAGAGACGTATTTTAGTTGAAAATGGTTGGCTCAAAAAAACTCGAGCTAGGGGTAAACAATTGCAACTTGTGTTATATAATGGCCTGCGTGTCTCCTGTCCTGAAGACTTGAGGGGTTAATGTCATTGCTCATTATTATGAAACTTGTTGTGTTTGCGAACTCGGTAGAACCTCGTGTTTATATTTACTTACGGCACGTTAACACTGTTGCTAAGTATGAATAACCAGGATGGTGTGGAACATTCTATTCTTTAGGTGGTGCCTAGGTGATTATTACTTTGCTGCTATTGTTTAATAATTTTACTTCTACCTACAACGTTATCATGAGAGCTACGCAACTCAAGTATATAAAGCCCTTTTTCAAACTTCGAACCATCAATCTCCATCTTGGTTTTTCCTCCAACATTAGCCGAATACAACTCTTTTCCAATTAAATCAAAGATTTTAATGTTCTCAGTATCAGACAATTCATGGGGTAGCACCAAGGTGAAAGATTTATAAAACGGATTTGGAAATACATTCAGAGACTCGCTAGAAAGCTCTTTAATTCCAGTGTGTATCTCTAATACTTCAATAGAAGGACCAGTAATTACTGTATCTGAAATGGTAACCCAGCTATCATTTGTTGTGATAGGAAGATTATAGTCAAAATATATATCGGCAGTATTGTGAATGACAGTATTGTTTACCGTTTCTTCTTTAGCTCTGATACTAAAACTAACGAAGCCGTTGCTATTGAATTCATCTGTAAGTGAATCAACAAGGTCAATATTAAAAAATGAAAACATTAGTACAGGTTCACGATTGACTCCACTTCTAATCTCCAAACTATAAGGATGTGAATATGCTCCAAATTGGATTGTGGCTAAGTCTAGATCGTCCGATAAGGTATCTACAACTATTACAGTATAGGCAGTATCAGTTCCTGTATTTTGAAATCGAATGGTGTAATTGATCCTTGAATTTGGGCGAACAAACCGATTAGTAGTAATTCCAGAAGGTAAAGCCTTTTTATCATTAGGATCATAACTATCTATAATAGGCAAACAGTGTTCTGCTACTTCATAGTCAAGGTCATCTAGCTCGGCTTGCAGTGGCATACCAAATTCTATAGGAACACCACCATTACCACAAGCTTCTATAGTTACTCTTGGGCGTGAATCACCTGGATGTCCAAGTCGTTGGTCTGCTTCCAAGCGTATAGTCTGTCCATTGGCAGGAATCTCTATTATTAGACTGTCTTCACCATTTAGTTGAAAAGTAGAAGTAAAAGACAACAGGTTATCAACATAAATTCGATACTGGCTAGTACCATCCATGTCTCCATCTCCTAAATCACCGGTGTTGTAAATAGTAAACTGAATAATACTATCGTTTACACAATTTCCTGTAATCATTATAGATGATTTATCCCATTCGGTGAGCGAGGAGTTAAGGTTATTTAGACAGGTGTTTGTTGGAGTGATCCATGCACGTGTACATTGGGTCAATCCGGTAATATTAAACTCACAGGCTACGGAGTCTATAATATGAATTTGTCCTGATTCTCCTGAGGCCAAGTTACCAATGCTAAAAACATAATTACCTTCTGAGTCTATAGTATAGGACAGATCTGCGCTAATCAGGTGTACATATTCCGGAAAATCTACAATTAGTTGGACATTGCTTTCATCAGCGTAGCCATCATTTGAATAGCTAATGTAGGTATGGTTTTCAAAGCATCGTCTTCTTCTGTCGCTGGTTATACTTATATCAAGACGCGGGCATTCTATTATCGTATTAAAAAAATCAAATCCCGAAGTATCTTCTCCTAATGAATCAAACGTAATGCTATATCCTCCCGTAAAGCAGGTTTGAAGCATAAGTGGGTCTGTAATTAATTGTTCAACTACCGCCGTTCCTGAGTCGGTTCGCAGGGTATAGTTTCCATTAGAATCCACCACTGCATAATACCCTCTTATATCCTTCACCAACATGTTTTTGTATAAATTAGATTCTCCTACACAGTTTGAATCTTGATCTTGATATATTGTTCCCGAAACCGTATTGGGTTCTAATTGATAAAAACAATTCAAGCTATATTCTGTTTGGGAATCTTTGCCTGCGGAACCAAAATTTGCCATCATGAAACTTGGATCATCTACTTCCACACAGAATAGGTTTGGGTTACCCCATATTTGAAAAGTGATACTAACGGTATCTTCGATAAAACTGGCGTTATTTCCATTTGCTATATTTAAGTTAGTAAGGGAATTGTTATAACACGTTAAATATTGTAAAGAAGTGTTAGTACTTAAATCCAAGCCTATTAGGGAATTATTGTCGCAATACAACTCAAATAAAGCTGTATTATTATTGACATTCAGACTAGTTAGAGAGTTGTTATAGCACGAGATTCTATACAACGCGGAATTACTGCTTAAGTCCAAATTTGTAAGAGAATTGTTATGACAGCTTAATACTGTTAAATTAACAAAAGCTTCTATGCCCGTTAAATCACTGATATTCATGTAACTACATTGAATGTTTCCATTAAAAGCAGTTGCCTCACTTACCTCAATCTCCGAATTTCCATTGGTATTAATACTTGTATCACCAACGAGATATGCTTTAAAGTTGGCATCAGGAATGTTTACGATTTGTGCGCTGGAATAGGCGGTAAGAATACTTAAAAAAAGGAATAGAATAGAAGGTTTTCTCATAAACACCATAGAATTGTAATTAAACGGACTAGCGGTTATGTATACATTGTAGAGCAATTTTGTAACCAGCAGGAGGTGTAAAATTTATGAAGAATAGTTCAGTTTTATATTTGGTTAACCTTTTACTTCCACTTATGCTGGAAACAAGCACACTCAATCGAATAGGGTGGAACCCTCCTAGCTTTACCTATTGTATTTACGGTTTTTGATATTCTATCTTTAAAATACGCCAGACGAAATCACCCATTTTCGTTTTCACAATTACCTCATCTCCAACGGTTTTATCAAGTAGTGCTTTCGCCATAGGAGAGTCCATAGAAATATAGTCATTATTACCGTTGAGTTCTTCAAAGCCTACAATACGAAAGCATTTTTGTAAGTTTTTGGCCTCGTTTTTAATTTCTACCCAGGCACCAAACTTCACTTGTCCTTCCTGATTGGGATGGTACTTAATCACTTTTAAGTTATCAACACATTTAGCTAAATAACGAATGCGTCTATCAATTTCCCGAAGGCGTTTTTTGTTGTAATGGTAGTCGGCATTTTCTGAGCGATCTCCCAAACTTGCAGCCCATGTAACCTTGGCGGTAATGTCGGGACGTTCAACCTTCCAAAGGTGTTCATGTTCATCCGTTAACTTTTGAAAGCCTTCAGGCGTAATCATTTGGGTGCGTTTGACTTTTATCACATTTGATTCAGGAATTTTACGACGCATAATTGATGATCTTGTTTTGAAAACTGTTGCAAGATAATATAAATTGATGGTTTGAACATGATTATCTACTCACGCATCATTGGTAAGTTTTCAAAAATATAGCAATGAAATATGTTAGCATTCATGGATATAAATTGCTTTTCCGGAGCAAAATTCGGTCGTTGTAAGTGTTGAGAATAATATCTCGAATTATATTAACTAGTCCTGTTGGTCTAGAGGCTTTCTTATA
>JAHDFW010000073.1 GCA_020627945.1 Cytophagales bacterium | reverse complement strand
TGCCAACTGTTTTGACTTCATTGGGTCTGCATTCTCAACGAATCTAAACATCTCTGGAGAGAAGCTCGGAATATCCTTAAAGTGTAAATCTTCTCCTTCTGTAAGTGTATCTCCAATCTTGAAGTTACCTGTATCGTAAAGTCCGACAATGTCACCTGGGTAAGCTTCCTCTAGAATACTCTTTTTCTCTGCCATAAAGGTAGCTGGGTTCGCAAACTTAAAGTTCTTGCCAATTCTGGTGTGTTTATAATTCGTATTTCTTTTAAACAAACCAGAACAAATCTTTACGAAAGCTAATCTGTCTCTATGCTTTGGATCCATATTCGCATGGATCTTAAAAACGAATCCTGTGAATTTGTTTTCATATGGATCTATAGTACGTTCAATAGTATCACAAGGCTGTGGAGAAGGTGCTATATCTACAAAGCAATCCAATAACTCTCTAACTCCAAAGTTGTTCAAAGCAGAACCAAAAAAGACTGGAGAAATCTTTGCATCTAAATAGTCCTGTGTATCGAATTCTGGGTAAACTCCATTGACTAGCTCAACTTCATCACGAAGTTCATCAGCAAATTTTTCGGTTACAAATTCATCGATTCTTGGGTCGGTAAGATCAGAAATTTCCATTCCTTCTTCGACCTTTTGTTTATTCTCACCGCTGAACAAAAATAACTTTTGAGCATATAGGTTGTAAACCCCTTTCAAGTCACGCCCCATACCTATTGGCCAACTCAATGGACGAACTTTAATATGTAATTTCTGCTCAATTTCATCCAACAACTCAAACCCATCCTTACCATCACGGTCCATCTTATTGATAAAAACAATGATCGGAATAGCACGCATTCTACAAACTTCTACAAGTTTTTCAGTCTGCTCCTCTACCCCTTTTGCAACATCAATTACAACAATAACACTATCAACCGCCGTAAGCGTTCTATACGTATCTTCAGCAAAATCTTTGTGACCCGGTGTATCAAGAATATTAACTTGTCGCCCTTTATATTCAAAAGCCATTACGGAAGTTGCCACCGAAATCCCTCTTTGCTTTTCAATTTCCATAAAATCCGAAGTCGCCGTCTTTTTAATCTTATTAGACTTAACAGCACCCGCAACCTGAATCGCTCCACCGAACAAAAGTAATTTCTCCGTCAACGTAGTTTTTCCTGCATCAGGGTGAGAAATAATCGCAAATGTTCTCCTTCTTTTAATTTCCTCTTCGAATTTCATATTTTGGTATTATTTAGAGAGCGGCAAAGATAAAATTTTAACAACGAGATGCATAACAAAAATGCTTTAACCTGAATTACGAAAAACGAAGCTCTTTATTGGTTGGGATATGAACAGAATTACTATTTTTAAGAATCCAACACTAGTTGAGTAACTCCTTATACAAATTGAACGTTCGACATTCTCATACCGCCATCTTACTTCTTTTGAGTATTGTAACGCTCTGTACCTGCGTCCGAAACAACAATGTTCCTGATTCTGACATAACTTACTCGGCGTTAATAAACCATGAAATTTTAGATTCATTAATAAACTCTACCAATCCTCCTATACTTATTGATGTTCGAAAAAGGAAAGAATACCTACAAGGACACATCCCCAATGCTCGGAACCTCTGGAGACCTCAAATTCAGGACACCACACATCCTGTGGAAGGCATTATGGCGACCAAAGAACAAATGGAAAACGTACTTTCATCACTTGGAGTACTACCAGAAGATCTAATTGTAATCTACGATGCCAAAGGAAATCCTGATGCTGCTAGGCTATGGTGGATCTTAAACTACTATGGGCATGAAAAAATTGCTCTCTTTGACGGTGGATTCCCTTGTTGGACCAAGAACAATTTACCTATCGAAAATTCCGCCATTTTAAACACTCCTACCAAATATAGGTTTAATGGAAATAGAAACTTAAAGCATTATGCGGACTATAAGTCTGTAGCAAAAGCAATAAACGATACAAATACTATTCTGCTTGACACACGAAGTTCTGAAGAATTTACTGGACAACTAAAAAAAGGTAATGCAATGAGAGCGGGCAGAATTCCGTCAAGTATAAATATCAATTACAACCAGGTAATTAGGTATGACAAAGGGTGTACATTTAAATCATTAGAAGAATTAGAATCTCTATATAATTCGAACAAAATCACCCCTGATAAAACTATAATTGCATATTGTCAATCTGGGGTAAGGTCGGCTCATACCACATTTGTGCTTACTCAAATTCTTGGATTTAAGAATGTAAAAAATTACGATGGATCTTGGCTTGAGTGGAGTTCGAAAACAGAATTACCAATCATTCAGGATTCTACCATAACAGTATCTAAACAATGAAGAAGATTCATTTAAAACTCAGTCAACTTATCCAGAAAACTCCACAAGAAAGAGATCAGGCCTTGTGGGGAGAAAACTCACGTCGCGATTTTTTGAAGAAGTCTATTCTTGCCTCTTTAGGAGCTGTTGCAGGAGCTAATTATGTTTTCGCAAATAAAATACCAGAGGGTTATATTCCTCTCATTTTCGAGGAAAATAATGAGACTAAGGTACCACTAGGTAAACATAAGGAACTGGTGGTTCTCAATGATAAACCTTGGAACGTGGAAACACCTCCTCACTTATTAGATCAAGATTTCACTTCAGCAGATCGAATGTTCATTCGTAATAACGGGTTACTTCCCGAAGTTATGGACGAAAGTTCATGGAGCTTAAAGATCTCTGGTGAATCAGTAATTTCAGAAAAGACCTTTAGCCTTAGTGATTTGAAAAAATTCCCCGAGGTTTCCTTAAATGTAACACTTGAATGTGCTGGAAACGGACGACATGAATTTAATCCTCCTGCTAAAGGTAATCAGTGGACAACAGGTGCAGTAAGCTTTGCAAAATGGACGGGAGTTCGCTTGAGCGACGTTCTTAAAGATGCGGGAATTAAAAGTAATGCCGTATATATTGGATATTATGGACGAGATAAACATTTAAGCAAAAATCGAGACAAGCATTCAATTTCTAGGGGAGTTCCCATTTCCAAAGCGATGTCGGGAAATGTAATATTAGCTTACAAAATGAATGACGAACCAATTCCAATCTTTCATGGTCAACCTGTACGATTAATTTCTCCTGGATACCCAGCTTCTGCATCTGGAAAATGGGTTAAGGAAATAGTAGTTAGGAATATTGTTCATGACGGAACTAAAATGCTTACGGGTTATCGAGTACCTAAAGAACCCGTATCCCCAGGCACGAAAGTACCTTATGAGGAAATGAAGATCATCGAAAGTATGCCTATCAAGTCGATAATCACCTATCCTAAAACAGGTGCCATGTTAAAAGGTAGAACAACCCTTTCTCTTCGAGGTAAATCTTGGGCTGGTGAACAAAAAGTAAAGGAGATGTACATTTCGATAGATTTTGGAAGTACTTGGAAGAAATGTGAATTAGAATCATCCAAAAATATTGGTGCTTGGCAAAACTGGAAAACGAAGGTTAATTTCCCATCCAAAGGATATTACGAGGTTTGGGCAAAAGCCATAGATGAAAATGGCATCGGACAAACTATGTTAGTACCTGGCTGGAATCCAAAAGGTTATTTAAACAATGCCTGTCACAGGATTGCAATAAAAGTCCTCTAATCCATACTAATGCAGACCATGAAGGAATTATTGATCAAGTTACAATTGTGGATTAACCTAAGTGCCATTGCAGTTGGTTTGATTGGAATAAGCACAGCTGTTTATTTTATCGAAGATGAAAAATCTGAGATACAAGAACAGGCTCTTGAACAGCCAATGAATGAAAATATTTCTGACGAAGAACAAATTAACATTGTTAACGGCATAGATCAAAAAACGGGGCTCATAGCAAAAGGCGACTGGGAACTTGTAAAACTGCATTGCACCAGATGTCATAATTCGAAGATTATTATTAATAGCAGATTTAACCGTGAAGGTTGGAAGGAGTTAATTGTTTGGATGCAGGAAACTCAAGGACTTGGTGGATTGGGTACCAATGAGGATAAAATACTGGATTATTTATCGGAATATTATGCTCCAACAGAAAAAATGGAAAGAAGATCATCCTTAAAAATTGATTCAACGGATTGGTATATATTAGAATAACGAGCATTTTTGCAACAAATGGATCACTATTACAGGATATTAGGACTTTCTCCAGGGGCTACTAAGGTTGAAATTAAGCGAGCCTATCGCAAAATGGCGATGAAGTACCATCCGGATAAAAACCCATCCGAGGAGGCGCGTAAGATATTCATTCAAATCGATGAAGCTTATGATGTGCTTTATCACGGAAAAAGGCCAAAAAGATCCGCTTTTCGATCTACTACCTCAACTCGATCAACATCAAATAGGAATACTAGCAGACAAAGTTCTTCTAACCGACGGAATAGAAAAGAAACTAAGGACGAAGAATGGGATAGAATTTTTAGGCGTTGGGCCAATGTGTGGAAAGCTCCGTTAGACCCTAAGGATAAAGCAGAATGGATCAGGGTAAAACGCCAACAAGAAAAAGACGGGACTGCCCGAAGAAAGGAATCAAAATCATCGTCTTCCCTTTCTCCAGGTGAAAGAGAATTTTTAAAATCAATGCAAAAGGCTGGGTGTTATGGATGCTTCACATTTCTATTTCATGGGGTAACAATTTTCTTCTCTTTCCTGTCTATGTTAGCATTTATATTATTTTTTATCTTCTTAGCATCAGGCACAATTATAGGCGTATTCATTTGTTTGGCAATCATTGGAATTACAGCCTATTTACTATACTTCTACCACAAAATGCAGGGGTTTAATTAAATAAAAAAGCCCTGACGTTCAACATCAGAGCTTCCAGTTTTATTTATGTAGTGCTAATTATTTAGGATTTGCCGATGGCATTTCTTTACCAGGGGTAGTCCCTATTTTTTGTTTTACATAACAAATGATATTCACACGTTGATTTCCATTAGAAGCGTTAGAAACCACTGTAATATATTTGTTTTGTTTCCCCATCTTTCCTGCACTATTGAAAGTAGCTGCAATTTCACCAGATCCATTTGGAGGAATCGGTTGACGTGGCCAACTTGTAGCTGTACAACCACATGTTGTCATTACATTAGAAAGTACAAGAGGCTCTGAACCAGTGTTTTTAAATTTAAAAACATAAGATACTTTGTCTCCTTGAATAATCTCTCCAAAGTCATGAGATGTCTCTGAAAACTCCAATTTAGACTTTGATGTAGGGTTCATTACCGTAGTTGGTGCCTTTTCATTTTGAGCATGTACTAATGTTAAACTTGCCAACGCTAAACCAAATACAAGAGCTATTTTTTTACTCATTTTTGTTATTATGTTATTGTGTTCGTGAACTTTCAGTTTCATAATGATATGTATTTAAAAATCTATGTTAAGTTCTATTTCCGTAAATTAACTAATTTCAGTGACTAATTCACAATTATCTTGCCAAACTAGCTTCTATTTTTAGCTTTTTCTATTTCTTCTTTTGAAATGGTAGCCATGGTTGTTGTAGCTTTCGCCACCACTACTTTTTCTCCATTTCGCATCTCCCAAAGTTGTGCTTCACAGAAATTCATTTTTCTCCCCTGCTTTTCAACCCAACCTTTTGCAAACAATTTATCCGTTACTGCAGGATTATAATAAGAAACCTTTATTTCCGCTGTTACAACCTCGTCTCCTTCTTGCACAACACTTACAGCGGCAAACCCAGCTACAATATCGGAAAGAATTGCTGAAATTCCACCATGTACAAAACCTTTATGTTGACGATGTAAGTCTGTAATATCCAGTTCTCCTTCAATAACACCAACATCGATTCGAGTAATTTCGAAACCCAACTGCTTCATAAACAACTGACGTTCCACTTTTGTCTTTATGGTCTCCTTAAAATTGGGATTATAGGTTTTTATTTCCTGCACAGCACAATATTTTAAGCAAAAGTAAGTTTTTTAAGCAATTAATTCCTACGCAACCAGGATTTAGGATCGTAATCTGATCCAAATTTTCATTTTCAATCAACTAGGCGAACTAAATAATTATAGCAAGATGCTACGAATATGCCTAAACCCAAATCTTTCCAAGAAACTTCCAGGTTAAATCGGTGCATTTTATTTTTTAACATTCTTAACCATCTAAAAAATGAAAACAAGACACATCATTACCACTTTACTTCTATTAATTATTGCAGGTGAAAGTTATTATTTACATCAAAAAATAAATGAGCCTTTGGAGCGTGAAAAGCAAATTGCTCAACAAGAAACTCTAGTGGTTGAAAAACTTAAAATGATCCGTCAAGCTCAAAAGGAGTTCTACCTTAATAAAGGTAAATATGCCTCAACTTGGAACGAATTAATTTCATTTGTAGATCAAGGCACCAGTTATCGAATTACAAAAATCAGTACCCCTGTAAAGGAAGGTGTAGAGTATATAGGATTCTATCAGGAGGAAATAATAACTTATGACACCATCAGTAAAATGTCTGTTAAAGACCGAATCTTTCCTTCTAACCAATATCCTGACTTCCAAGCTCAGGATTTACCTAAAGTTCCCAATACTGATTTTCTTTTCAACCTGAAAACAGACAAAGTAAAAATGGGCAATGCCGAATTATCCACCGTAATGGTAACAGACCCAATACCAGAAGATCGTAGAAGAACTATTGACAACATTTACAAAAACCAGCAAAACCTTCATTTTGGCTCACTAGGACAAGTTACGCTTGAAGGCAACTGGAAAAACACCAAAAGCGGAGCCTAAAATCGATTTATTTGAAGGCAATTGATCTCAATCGAAAATAAATTTTTATTGAACTTGTTGGCAATCTATAAAGAAGAAAAATGATTTTTTATTATTATTGCACAACTAAACAAATTTAAGACTTAAATAGCATGAACATATCAAAGATTATAGCTGCAGTATTGTTTATTGTTGCTCTTGGATTAGGCTACCTTTTAGCTTTAAAAATTCAGGAACCTATTACTAGAGATAAGGAAATTGCATCTGTAGAAAAAGGTGTTGTAAACAAACTTAAAATGATCCGTGAGGCTCAGAAAGAGTATTTTTCTTCTACAGGTAAATATGCTAGCAAATGGTCCGACCTTATCGCATTTGTAGATACAGGTGTAAGTTATAACATTAGTAGAACGGAAGTTTGTGAACCACGTCCAATTGAATTTAGACATTTAGGTGATACTTGTACGGTCACGTTAGATACCTTAGGTTCAGAAAAAGTAAGAGCAAAATTGTTCCCAGCAGACAAATATCCAGACTTCAAGATTACTGAGTTACCAAATGTTCCTAATTCAGATTTGAAATTCAACTTGAAAACTGGTGAAGTTGATATGGGTGGTGTACCGGTTCAGACCATAATTGTAATGGATCCAAAACCTGAAGACAAACGTCGTACGCACGATAATAAATTCAAAAATCAAAGAAACCTTCATTTTGGTTCTCTTGAGAAAGCTACTTTAGAAGGTAACTGGGACAAGTCCAAAGAGAAAGCATAAAACATTTAAACTCATAAAAACCCTCTATCCTATTTGCAGGCTAGAGGGTTTTTTGCTTTATTGTAAATAAGATAATTTGAACACCTGTATAACTAAACACTAAATTGACCGATACTAGCACTGAATACAAGCTAAAACATCAGATTAAATCTGAAACGATAGATATTGAAGCACTTCATAACTACTCGCTTCACTATTTAATTAAACCTCATCAAATGCTTTGTGGAGTCATTGATAATAGTCGAGGTAAATACCTGTTGTTTGAGGAATATGATATGCCAGATTTAATGCTGGAGCAAAGGAATTATTTAGATTCAATAAACGATATAATTGACAATCATCATTTGTTTAAGGCTGGTTTTTGGAAGAACATTCGTGTTTCCTTTCAAAATGAATTTTTCACATTGGTACCTTCTGGATTGTATGATTCTGATTCTTCAATGCTGTATCTTAGTCAATCTTTAGATGAGGAGAACAAAGACAAGATGGATGCAAAAGGTTATAAACAGCTCAGTGTAGATGCGGTTAATGTTTTTGCAGCACCAAAAGAATTGATCAGCCTATTTGATGGACTGTACGACAAAAAGAAGCTGGATTTCATTCATGAAACTAGCGCATTTATTGAAGCCTGTTTCCGTAACCAAGCTATTGATCAGGACAATGTGTTCGTTAGTATTGATAAGGAGGAATTTATTATGGTAATTATCCAAAATGGAAAACTGCAATTATGTAACTCCTTTAAATACAAGACTGTTAATGATTTGATCTACTACCTTATGTTTACCATTAAGGAAAGTGGTTTGGATAATGAAAGCTTAATTTTAACACTTTGGGGTGAAATAGCGGAGCAGTCAAAAATATATGAGGGAATTTACAAGTATGTACGATACGTAGAAATTGGTAAACGACCGAAACATTTAAAATTCCCATACCATTTCGATGAGATCTTAGACCAACGTCATTTCACAATGTTTTCGCAGCACTTGTGCGAATAATAACGATTACTTAAACAACGTTCAAATGAGTAAAAGAGTTGCTATTTTCCCTGGAAGTTTTGACCCATACACAAATGGTCATCACGATATTGTAGTTCGTGCGAGTGGTTTATTCGATGAAATAATCATTGCTTTTGGAACAAACAGTAGTAAAAAAAGAACCTTCGAGATCCCGCTGATGATGGAGAAGCTTAATCAGCTATATGAAGGCTATTCGAACGTGCGAATTGAGTCCTATAAAGGTTTAACAGTTGACTATGCTAAAACTCAAGGTGCAAAATTCATCTTAAGAGGACTGAGAAACGCTACTGATCTTCGTTACGAAATGCCTATTGCCAGCTTGAATCATGACATGGATTCGGAAATTGAAACCGTTTTTCTTTTAACCCAACCAGAAAACACCGTAGTAAGTTCCACCATTGTTCGTGAAATACACAACTACGGACGTGATATTTCGGCTTATGTTCCTTATGAGTTGTGAGTTTTGAGTTTAAAGTTTAGAGTTTGAAGTTTAGAGTTTAAAGTTTTGAGTTTAGAGTTAACTAAAAACTAAAAACTTGAAACTAAGAACTAAGAACTAAAAACTCAAATAATACTCAACTATAGCCTTAATATTTGGAAATGTATTTTCAAGTGTATCCGAAATCTCGGACGGCTTCTTCCAAACTACATCCATGATTCCCTCTTCTTCCTGAGGTTTCATATTCTGATCATCAATCAGGTCCATTTCAAACCAATAAGTTCGTTTAATAGTCGTTTTACCCTTATGTGGATAGCTATGCCAAGTGTCTGGTAATGGTTCTCCCAGTTTTACGGTTATTCCACACTCCTCCTCTACTTCTCGAATTGCAGCTACCGCAATAGTTTCTCCTTTCTCAATTTTACCTTTTGGCAAATCCCAATGTTCCAACCGATAAATAAAAAGTAACTTCTTCCCTTTACGAACCAAACCACCTGCAGCTTCTATATAATTAAGTTCTTTCTTAACATACTTCTTTATCTTACTAATGTTTCGAACATTTAAGTACAACTTGAGGGGAGCGTTTGCAGGATTATTATCCAAACTGGCTTTAATAAGTTTCTTAAACTGCTTTAGACTTACATCTCTGATTAACAAATTATTATCGGTAGAAGATTTGAAATCCTTGAAGTCAATCGATCGGATATTTTTTTTCTTATCCAACTTGTAATTTTTCTTTCTAATTCTGAAGTGGACGTTATTAATTGTTAATTTCACGCTCGACAATTTTAAATGTTTTTCTATACTTTAATTATGGCAACTACCGCTAAAACGATTGCAAATATATTACTTGAAACGAAAGCAGTAAAACTTTCTCCAACGGAACCTTTTAAATGGAGTTCTGGATGGAATTCTCCAATCTACTGCGACAACCGTGTGGTTCTTTCTTATCCTGAGCAGCGAAGTTATATCAAAAATAGTTTAGCCGCGCTAGTAAAGGAAAAATTTCCAGAAGTTGAAGCTATTGCAGGAGTTGCTACAGCAGGTATTGCACAAGGAGCTTTAGTTGCTGAGGCGTTGGAACTTCCATTTTTATATGTTCGCCCGAAACCAAAAGCACATGGAATGCAAAATTGCATTGAAGGTAGACTTGAAAAAGGTCAAAAGGTTGTTTTAATTGAGGATCTTATTTCAACAGGTGGAAGCAGTATAAAAGCTGCGCTTAACGTTCAGAATGAAGGTGGAGAGGTTTTAGGTATTGCTGCAATTTTCACGTATGAGTTTGAAGCGGCAAATAACAATTCCAAAGAAGCAGGAATTCCTTTCCACACCTTATCGGGATATACTGAATTGATGGGTACAGCGGTGGAAAAAGGAATTATTCCTGAAACTTCTTTAGAAAAATTAGCCGAGTGGCGAGAAAAACCTGAAAGCTGGTCTGCTTAATTTTCTTATTGTTAATAGAATCATTCTACTAAGATCTTTTTAGTGATTTTTTGTCCTTTTGATAGAAAGGTTAAAAAGTAGATTCCTGACTCATTTATATTGTTAAACATTATTTGTGTGGTATTTAGATTTTTGGATCTAATGAATTGTCCTTGAGAATTGTAAAGGATAACTTGACCCGTTTCATCTATTAGTTCTTGATTTAACTGCGCCCAAATGCTTCCTTTAAAGCTAGTAACTTTAATTTGGTTGTTACCATCTTGGTTAGACATCCCAGTATTATCTCTTAGAATTATTGGTGCAGAAGCACCTGAAAGCTTGTTTTCGAAAGCTAAATCTTGGTCTGCGCCTGAAAGTATATAAACTACATACTCTCTATAATTCCTTATAATATCGCCTAACTCATCGTAGTGTAGTTCGAACAACCTTGTGGTGTAAGTACCTGGACCTTCTGCCTTTAGGCGAGTCGTTGCATAACCTAACTCATAGGCCATTTGAGTTCCAAAATGATCATTTATTAATTGAGGGTTTTGGTCAGCAAATGATTTATTAGCCACAACCACTACAAACTCTTCAATACCTGTGGTATCCAACACTTCAAAAGTAACTTGCATATCTGAAGGACTGCGATCATTGGCTATATCCTCTACAACTATGGATAAACTGTCTACTACCTCAGGTATTATCGTTTGCAATGTGATAGTTTCTTCTGAAGCAGCCATGCTACTACGGTTTACGCAATTACCATTTTGCTTACTTACAACTACAATCGTGTACTCTACTCCATTTTGAATAGTATTTCCATTGTAGTCTAGAACATTAGCAAAAGATGCCGTATGACGAAAAGGTCCATTATTAGGAATTAATACTTGCGAAGAATTGGGTACACTTTCAGCACTCTGTAAGGAAATTGGCATGTCTGCGGTAGGAACTGCTATCGCGCAGTAAAGCGCTATATTGTCCCATACTTCGGGGCCATAAAACTCCACGAACAAATCCCTCCCGTCCTGATGATCTGAAATATCCTTAGCTTTAATATCCAATACAGGTGAAGTCGCTCCAAGTAAGATTATGTCTTCTGTATCCGATACCAAACTACCTCGATCGGAAGTAACTCCATCAGCAACGGAATGAACAAAAACCCTATACGCCTCACAAGCTACAATAGAATCTCCATCAACGTCCAGATCTCCTATACTATAATTAACCTGAATAATCGCATTTGAATCTACCACTGATCTGCTCAAGTAATTACTTGCGGGGATTAAGTCGGCAGCCACAAGATCAAATGCAGATGCATTTGCAGACTTTACTACGTAAATTCTATACTCATTGTGCTTAGAAGTATCCGCTGGTTCTTTGAATCTAACCTGTAAATCTGTGGCGTTAATATTGTCAGAAATATCTTGAACATCTAACATAGTAACTGGCTCCGCGATACCTTGAAGCAACTCGGAGTTGCTAGATTTCACTAACGAAGAACGGTTAGCTCCCGTTGAATTTAAGATTGGGTGATAACTACCGCGTGAATAAGCATAGACAAAGTACTCTTTTCCATTTACTATATCATCTCCGTAAATATCTTTTATCCCACCAAAATCTGCCAAGTACTCAAAGTTACCCGCCCCAAGATCATTGCCAGTTGTAGGGTCTATTAAAATATGATGAGGTGACTTTAAGAGCGACCATGCATGCTTTTCAATATTTAACTCTTCCGTCCCTAGTGGAACCGCAAAAAGCTTTATTTCTCCTGTACTTGCATGTGAATTACCTAGGATGAAACGTACAGATAAATCTGAACCATTATCCAAATCGGATTGATCAACTATTGTAAATGCAAAAGCTTCATCCGCGGTCCCATTATCAATACCTGCAGCCACTCCAGTATTAATTTCATCCGACAAAGCAAAATCGTCAATAGCAATGGACCAGAGTTTTTCTAGTGTTCCAGACTTTGGTAGCGTACGAACTTTAATCCATCCGTATGCAGTATCACCTGATGCTACTTCCATTCTTACCCCAAAATACCTGTTAGTAATCCCTTTTGCCCATTCGCCTCTTTCAGAAAATCTAAAAGTAGAGCCAGAAGATTGAAGAGCCCAAGAAGGAGGTATCTCTGGTGGTGAGGTAAAAATGTCAATGTAAGTTTGAATTGAAGATGCTTTCCCAATTGGTCCTCCTGCACTACTCCAGCCTAATCCATAGGCTGATGGAAAAGAATTATCGATCATTTTCCCAAGACCAAAAAGTCCTCCCATGTAATTACCAGTTCCAGAGACAGTACTCGTATATACCACCGAGGCTCCTCCCATAAGAGAAAGTGAGGCACTTCTAATATTACTAAACTCTGGTAATGACGCAAATCCATCTACTCCTTTGTAAATCGAGTTCCGATTGAAAGTAAACTTCGCATCTGGAAGCCCATCAAAGTTTAGGTCCACTTCAAATGTTTCACCGTCGTTGGTAAGAACTACTGAATTGTCTTTGAGAACAATGTCAGCCTTGGTTAATGCGGTAGATGCGACTAATGCAGATGCCAAAGCTGAATAACGTAACACTTGTTTTTTCATGCGTTCCTGATGGTAAATATCTTTGCCCATAGTTGAAAAAATTAGTTAACGTTGTTGATTGTTAACATAGCTTACGGGCCTTTCTCACATAAGGATACAACAAGAATCTACATTAGGTACTTTTTACAATAAGATTATATGTTATAATTTTTAGAATTATTTTAATATTTTTCAGAAACAATCATCCCAAAAGTATCCCTATAATATTAAGGGCTGGGCACAAAAAAAGGGGCTAACACAATGGTTAGCCCCTTTTTTGATAGCTTGTATTAAGACTAGTAACTACAATGTGTTACCTGCCTCATCAATTATACCTAATTCCAAAGCTTTTTTGTAACCTACCATGCGGTTAGTCTCTGGATTTTTGTATTTCTGTGCTTTTGGATCTTCATCAGAAGAAGCTTCTGCAGCAGGCGCAGCTGGAGCTTCAGCAGCAGCTGGCTCTTCAGTTTTACCTTCCATCTTAGCTTTCAAAGCAGAAAGTGCATCAAGTTCACCAAGAGTAGTCTTATCAGTAGAGTTATTGATCTTACCTACCATTTTGCTTGCTTTAACTTTAGTTTTCTTCTTCTCAGCAGCTTCTTGTTCGCTAGTGTCCCAAGTCTTGAAGTGAGAAAGAACGATCTTTTTCTCTCCTTTGTTGAAATCTAGAACTTTGAATGGTAAAGCCTCTCCTACTTCAATCTTACTTCCATTCTCTTTTACAGAATGTTTGTTAGTACAAATTCCTTCGATACCATATGGTAATTCAAGAACTGCTACTTTCTCATTGATTTCAATCACAGTACACTGGTGCTCTGAACCTACTGGGAAAACTTCTTCTAAAGTATCCCATGGATTCTCTTCCAATTGCTTGTGACCTAAAGCCAACTTACGGTTGTCGATATCTAATTCTAATACTTTAACTTCGAAGTCATCTCCAACTTTAACAAACTCAGATGGGTGCTTGATCTTTCTTGTCCAAGATAAATCAGAAACGTGAACTAATCCGTCTACACCTTCTTCCATTTCTACAAAAAGACCAAAGTTTGTAAGGTTACGAACTTTTCCTGTATGTACAGAACCGATTTCGTATTTAGAAGAGAAGTCTTGAGTTGTCCATGGATCTTCAGTCAATTGCTTGATACCAAGAGACATTTTACGATCTTCTTTGTCGATAGTAAGTACTACAGCTTCAACCATATCTCCTTGACTTAAGAAGTCAGATGGGTTTCTCAAGTGCTGAGACCATGACATTTCAGAAACGTGGATTAATCCTTCAACACCTGGAGCGATTTCAAGGAATGCACCGTAATCAGCAACATTTACAATCTTACCTTTTACTTTAGATCCTTCTGATAAATCTTCGCTAATAGCATCCCATGGATGTGGGTGCAATTGCTTCATACCAAGTGAAATTCTGTTCTTATCATCATCGAAATCAAGAACAACAACTTTAACTTTCTCGTCAAGTTTAAGCACTTCTTCTGGGTGGTTGATACGTCCCCAAGAGATATCTGTAATGTGCAATAAACCATCTAATCCACCAAGATCGATGAATACACCGAAGTTGGTCATGTTTTTAATAGTACCTTCAAGTACCTGACCTTTGTCAAGGTTCTTAATGATAGCAGAACGTTGCTCTTCGATATCTTTCTCGATAAGCATTTTGTGAGATACAACTACATTTTCGAAAGCCGCGTTGATTTTAACAACTTTAACTTCCATAGTTTTACCTACAAATACATCGAAGTCACGAATAGGCTTAACATCGATTTGAGAACCTGGCAAGAATGCCTCAACTCCCAATAAATCCATGATAAGACCACCTTTAGTTCTACGTTTGATAAGTCCTTCCAATACGTCATCGTTATCCAATGCAGCATAGATAGTTTCCCAAGCTTTAACCATTTTAGCCTTTGTTCTAGAAAGTGCTAATTGACCTGCTTTGTTTTCTAATGCTACAACGTATACGTCTACGTCGTCACCAACCGCGATGTCTTTTGTATCACGAAATTCAGACTTAGGAAGAACACCGTCACTTTTGTGACCGATAGAAACTACGATATCGTTGTCGTTTACTGCGATTACTTTTGCAGCAATTACAGACTTCTCATCGATAACGCTTAAAGTTCCACCATAAAGTGCTTCCATCTCAGCTTTTTCAGCAGCTGAATAAGAAGGAGCCGAGCTCAAATTACTGTTATCTGACGCATTCCAATCAAAAGCTTCTTCTACTACAGGTGCTACCTCTGGAGCTGCTGTCGCTGCTTCTGGAGCTGCCGCAGTTGTTTCTACTGCTGCCTCTGTAGTTTCTTCTACTTTGTTTTGTTCATCACTCATGTTTTGAATCAGTTTTACGCCTTGATTCTAAGGCATTTAATAAAATAATAACTTCCGAATCCGGAATCCGCTCACTCGAACGGGCTGCAAAAATACAACAATGGATTTAAAGACAAAAGAAAAACAACTCTAATTGTTTGGTTTTCAGGTTCTGGTTTTGCGATTTGTTTTTGGTTTTTGGTTTTTGGTTTTTGGTTTAAGGTTTAAGGTTTAAGGTTTAAGGTTTGAGGTTTTTGGTTTGAGGTTTAGTGTTTCTATTGTTAGAATCTGATACCATTAAAAGAACTAAAAACTACAAACTAAGAACTACAAACTAAAAACAAGAAACTAGAAATGCATGTTAATTTCATATTGTATATATTTGACCCCTTGTTTATTGACTAACTATTTCTAAAACCAGCAGATTATGGGAAAGTATATTAAATGGTTCTTGATTGTGGCAACTTTAGCAGCTGGCGCGGCTGGAGCGTTTTACTTTTTTGTTGTACCCGAAGGAAATCTAAATTCCATTTATTTGGTTCCAAAAGATGCGATTTATGTTATTGAAACGGATCAACCTATTGAAAATTGGAAAGATATCAGTAAACAAAAATGGTGGAAGCATCTTCGTAAGAATGATTATTTCGCTGATCTAACCGCTAGTGCGAATGGACTTGACTCAATGGTTCAGAACAATGAGTTCTTATTTGAATTGGTTGGAAGTCGAAAACTTATGGTTTCTGCGCACAACTACAAAAAGAAAGATTATGACTTTCTGTATATTGTAGACCTTGAAAAAGCTTCAAAACTTGCTGGAGTTCAAAACTATCTGAAAAAGATGATTGGAAGCGGATTTAGAGTTACTGATCGTGATTATCATGGTTATTCGATTTCGGAACTTTATGATACAGAGACTAGGGAGACGCTTTATCTTTCATTTGTTACCAATCACCTAATTGCTTCTTATACGCATACTTTGGTCGAAAACAGTATTGATCAATTCAATGAGCCGGTAATTGGAAGAGACCTTAATTTCATCGATATCAAACGTGGTGTTGAAGGAGAAGATATGTGCCAAATCTATTTGCATTACGACTTTCTGGACGAATATCTAGGATGTTATATGGATGAATCTAATGAGTATATGGATGAAATGAGCAAGAGTCTTTTATACTCTGGTGTTTCATTAAGCCTTACCGATGACGGACTAATTAGTTTGGAAGGAAGAACAAATGTGAATGACACGGTTAACTCTTATTTCAGATGTATGGCTAACTCTGGTAAAGGAAAAATAGCTGTACAAAAAATTGCTTCTAATAGAACTGCAACGATTATGGCGTTAGGTTTCGACAGTTTTTCAAAGTTCTATGAAAACCTAGATGAGGTACTAAAGCAAAATCCAAAAGAGTATGTAGAGTATGAGAAGAACATGAAGATGCTCGAAAAGTTTTTAGGGATTTCAATCAAGGACAATTTCTTTTCATGGATTGGAGATGAGTTGGCTATAATAAACTCAGAACCGGTACATAAAAACAAACAAAACGAATTTGCTCTAGCCTTTAAAGCAGATGATATTGATGATGCGAAAGAGAATATGGCATTTTTAAGCGCACAGATTCGTAAAAGAACCCCTACTCGATTTAAGGAGGTTAACTACAAAGGACATACCATCAACTATTTATCCGTTAAAGGTCTATTTAAAGCTATGCTGGGTAAAATGTTTAACAAGCTAGAAAAGCCCTACTTCACCTTCATTGATGACTATGTTATTTTCAGTAATCATCCTCAAACCTTGAAAAACATGATAGATGATTATTTGGAAGGGAACACTTTACAACGAACAGAAGATTTCGAAGAATTTTATAAGCAGTTTAATTCTACATCGAACTTATTCTTTTATGTGAACACTCCTATTCTGCATGGCAACCTAAACGAATTTATCGACATTGAAACTCAATCAAGTTTGAAAAAAAACAAGGAGTTTATGGTTTGCTTTTCGCAGATTGGATTTCAACTTACAAAAGATGGAGATGAGTTTGACACGAAAATAATAACTCAGTTTGAAGATCCGAACGAAGTTCAAACAGAATTGGAGCAAATCTTTGCTATAAGTATGAAAGCAGAGGAAGTACTTCCTGAAATCAATAACAACATTTCATTAGAGCCAACTTCTACTGAAACACCGATCGAAATTGCAGAAATTCAACTGGATGATTTAAGTCGTAAAAAGCAGGTCGACGAATATGATAACGGTCAACCAAAAGCGGAAGTTGGAATTAAAAATGGGATGAAACATGGAACCTACTACGAATACTTCGAATCTGGTGACATTCGTGTAAAAGGTAAATACAAAGAAGATGAGCGTGTTGGTACTTGGAGACTTTATGATTCTAC